>USJP01000023.1 GCA_900555105.1 uncultured Coriobacteriaceae bacterium
GGTCGTCCGCCTGGTCGACGCAAGTGGTGCCGCGCTGCCTGGGTGCGCTGCGACGCTTGAGGTGGACGCAAGCGAGCGCTTTGACGTGCAGTCCGACGAGAACGGCCTGGTCTACCTGGATGTTTCCGATGGCCCGCACGCCGTGTGCCTGGTCGGGGCCGATGGAAGCGATGTTGTGGGGCCTGAGCACTACGTGAACAACTACCTGGGCTACGGCCTCGTTGAGGATGACTTACGCTCGTATCCCGAGATTGTGGTTGAGGGATAGGGGCTGGAAGGGACATGGGTTTGTCGAAGAAGAGCATCGGGTTTGCCCTGGGGGCCCTTGGCGTGGCGGGGGCTTCGGCGCTGCTGGCACATGGCGTGCGCAAGGCTGACCCGCGCTTTTACCGTACCAAGTTTGGGCCGGCCGTTGTGTGCACCACGACCGACGCCGACGGGCGAGCGGTGCGCCTCTTGCTTGTGGGGCGCAGCGTGCAGTCTGCGACGTACGTGGACGAAGAATACCGAGTCGAGCCGGTCTTCGACTACTACCTGGCCTTCGACCTCATGTTTGATGCCAAGCCCGACATCGAGCGCGTCCTCATGGTGGGCGGCGGCGGGTACGCCTATCCCAAACACATCATCGCGACGCGGCCCGAGGTGCACATGGACGTGGTCGAGATCGACCCGGCCATCACGCGCATTGCGCTCAAGGACTTCTATCTCGCGGAGTATCTTTCCGACTTCCCCTTTGGTGGGACCTACGATTTGGGAAGGATATGCGCCGACGGCTGCGACTACCTGTCCGATCTGTCCCGTGTGGTACGAGAAGAGTTTGGGGGAGAGGGCTGTGGAATCGGTCGCGCCGAGCGCGTGATCGGGGATGCCGCGTGCAGGACTGCTGACAACCGTGGGCCCAGTGGCATCGCGAATGAGGTCGATGGGGCCGAGTGCGAGGTCGGCGATGCCGCGTGCCAGACCGACCATGCCGAGCACGTGACCGGCGATGTCGCGTGTGACTCTGAGTTTGCCCGCCAGGCGTGCCGTCGCTATGGCGTCAGTTTCGGTCAGCGCTATGACGCCATGGTCTTCGACGTGTTCGCTGGCAAGAAGCCTGTTGCATCCCTTGCGAGCCCGGCAGTCATCCGCAACGCCCACACCTGCCTGAACCCTGGCGGCGTCCTCATCGCCAACGTCGTCTCAACGCTCGAGGGTCCGAAGTCGACGTTCCTGCACCAGTACGTCGAGGCCCTCGAGGGCGAGTTCGCCTACGTCCACGTCATCCCCCTCTCGCCCGACAGCACCGACGCCCCCGACAACGTCATCCTCCTCGCCACCGACGCCACCTGGGAGTTTGCGGGGATGTAGCCAAAAAAAGCCCGCGTTCTGGCAGCGTATGCCAAAACGCGGGCTTTTTCATGGTCGCAGCCGGAATGTTTAAAACTCCAGGTAACTTGTGATGACCTGCACGTAGGCCCGATTAACGCGACCAATCGGCGCCTCGCGCAGGAGTTTTTCGTACGATAGCTCGAATACCTGGTCTATACGCACGAACGAGGGCTTTCTTAAACGGCATTCTTGCCAGTCGAGAATGGGCAGGCATTTGCCCGAGCCGTCTGCCCTGAGGTCTTTCGAAGTCACTTTTGCCGCTATGACCAGGCAGCGCCCGTCTTGAACGTCAAGAACAATAACTGGCCTCACCTTGCTGATGTCAAGATGATCGGAAAACTCAACATAGGCAAGCCAGACATCCCCGATCTAGGGCTTATGCCAGGTCATCGTAGAGTCCGTCGTCTTCGGCGCAGTCCCAGTCTGCTGGTAGGGTAGTCGTACGGGTTTTGACATCCATGGATATGACGTCCTGCTTTGACCAGTCTATATTTGGAATGTGGTCCTCAGATACCGGTGCGATAACAACCCATGGCTTTGAGTTTCGAAAGACTGTAACCGGCTGTTTTGTGGAAGAAACGGCCGCGGCAATCTTGGAGAAGTTGGCGCGGGTTTCTGCAACTGTTGCTGTGAGTTCGGGCATTGTTCCTCCTTTGCAACAAACCGTAACTAAATTATAGCGTTCATTATGTACATCATACTAGGCATCGTTACAAATTGGAGCCATGTAATGCACCGCAACGGGCATGCTGCTAAAATAGGCACACGATCCGTTTTTGGATGAAAGGCGGTTTGCGATGGACGAGAAGACGGGCACTGTGCAGGTCCCTGCGAACGCTCCAGTGCAGGGCGGTGCGGAAGCGACGGCGACGAAGGCCCCCTTCGCTCCGAAGGTCGACCTTCCCAAGGAGAAAAAGCCGCGCACGCCGATTCCCATCAAGTTCAACTCACCGGTGATTCTTGGATTTACGGCCCTGTCGCTCGTGGCGTTGTTGCTGGGGTTCATTACCGGAGGGGCGACCAACACACTGCTTTTCAGCACGTACCGCACCTCGGCACTCGACCCGCTTGGCTTCGTGCGCATGTTCACATACGTGCTGGGTCACGCCGACTTCCAGCATTGGATCACCAACATCACGCTGCTCCTCATCGTAGGCCCCCTGATTGAGGAGAAGTACGGCAGCATCAAGACCCTTCTGCTCATTCTCATCACCGCGTTTGTCACGGCGGTCTTCAACAACCTGCTCTTTAGCACGGGGCTGATGGGTGCAAGCGGCATCGTCTTCGCGATGATCCTGCTCTCCTCGTTTGCCAGCTACGAGAGGGGTTCCATCCCGCTCACGCTCATCCTCGTTGCGGTGATTTTCATCGGCGGTCAGATTTTCGCGGCTCTGCAGCCCGATGGCATCTCCCAGTTCGCTCACATCTTCGGCGGCATCGTGGGCTGCGCCGCCGGTTTCTTCATGAACCGCAAGGCTTCAAAGAAAGGCAAGAAGAAGTAAGGCTCAGCAAGCAAAGCAGTCACGAAAAAGGGCTTCGGGATTGTTCCCGAAGCCCTTTTTGCAGGCGGTGTTTTGCTGCCCTGTAAGGTGAATCGCCCGTTGGACCGCCTCGTCGCAAGTTGTGCAAGCTGCTCTTGCACTAGTCCCAACCAAGATTGCACCAGCCCTAAATGAGTGACTCGCCGCAGGTTGCTTACCTCTTACGCCAGCCCCAGCCAGGTCTGTACCACGGGGATCCAGCCGCCGATGAGGATGACGACGATGAGAACCGGCAGCACGTAGGTGAGGTAGCCGCGTGCCCAGCGCGGGAACTTGAGGCCCTCGCCGGTGTTGGCCTCGGCCAGGAAGTTATCGAAGCCCCAGCCGCGCTTATGCGTGCAGAAAAGCAGCAGCAACAGGCCGCCAAGGGGCAGCAGGTTGTTGGACATGATGAAGTCTTCAACGCCCTGGATGTCGCCGATGCCGGGCACAACGACGCCAGAAAGCACGTTGAAGCCCAGCAGGCACGGCAGGCTCAGGAGGAAGAGCAAAATACCGTTGATGACGCAGGCCTTCTTGCGCGGCGTGCCCCACTGGTCCATCGAGAAGCTCATGATGTTTTCGAAGACCGCCACCACGGTGCTGAGCGCGGCAAAGCTCATGAACAGGAAGAAAAGCGTGCACCAGAGCTGGCCGAGAGGCATCTGCTCAAAAACGCTGGGAAGCGTGATGAACACGAGGCCAGGGCCGCTACCGGGTTCGACGCCAAAGGCGAAGCAGGCGGGGAAGATGATGAGGCCGGCCATGAGCGCGACGAGGGTATCGACGCCGGCAATGCGCACAGCCTCGCCGGGAAGCGAGCGGTCCTTGCCCAGGTAGCTGCCGAAAATCAGCATGCCGCCTGCACCGATGGACAGGGTGAAGAACGCCTGGCCCATGGCGGCGTACACGGCATCCACAGTGTTGCCCAGACCCTGGCCGAAGAGCTTGTCGAAGTCGGGCAGCAGGTAAAAGGACAGGCCGTCCATGCCGCCGGGCAGGGTGACTGCGCGCACGCACAGTACGAGCATGATGACGAACAGCGCGCTCATCATGACCTTCGTGATGCGCTCCACGCCCTTCTGCAAGCCCAGGCTGCAAATAAGCACGCCCAGCACCACGACGATGGCCATGTACACGAGCATCTCGCCGGGACTGGCGAGCAGCGCGTTGAAGATCTGGCTGCTCTGCTCTGCCGTGACGCCCGTGAGCTGCCCCGTTGCGCTCTTCACCATGAGGGCGAGCATCCAGCCTGCAACGGTGGTGTAGAACATCATGAGCAGATAGTTGCCGACCAGGCCGAGCCACTTGATGCGGTGCCATTTGGTACCCTCGGGCTCAAGCGTGTCGTAGCTGCGAGCAATGCTCTTCTGGCTGGCGCGACCGGCGGCGAACTCCATTACCAGGATAGGCAGGCCAAAGATGAGAAGGAACACCAGGTACATGAGGACGAACGCACCGCCGCCGTACTCACCCGTGATATAGGGGAAACGCCAGACGTTGCCCAAGCCGATGGCGCAGCCTGCGCTCACCAGGATGAAGCCGAGCCGCGAGGCGAATTGTTCGCGCTCGGGGACGGAGGCGTGTTTTTCCATTCTTGGTCTCCTTTGCGTGCTTGGGCGCCCTTGGATTGAGCGCTTGCGCAAAAGCGCATACGGTCGTTTTCACACAACGGCATAGGATACCAGTCTTTTTTGCTGGAAGATGGCTGAAAACGCCCTAATTGGCTGCGTTTGCGTTCTGAATCACGCATTAGCCTCGCCGTCGCCAAGAAATAACATACATTTGGCGAGTCGAAATGTATGTTAAAGTATTAAAAGCCCAGTTGGCACAATTTCTACATCTATGAAATGTATGTTGTTTGCTGTCACTTCGAATGAATGAGGCCCGCATGACTGATTCTTCCGCGCACGTGTCGCTTGTCTTCCATAGCGTCGAGCCCATTTGGTCGCCCGATGCCCGCGTGCTTGTGCTCGGGACCATGCCGAGCCCAAAGTCGCGCGAGGTGGGCATTCCTTACGGCCACCCGCAAAACCGGTTCTGGCCGGTGCTCGCCGCCCTGTTCGGCGACGAGGACCCCAAGACGCCCGAGGGAAGGCGCGCCTTAGCCCGTGCACACCATGTTGCCATTTTCGACGTGCTCAAGAGTTGCAGCATCGAAGGTGCCTCGGATGCCTCCATTCGCGACGCGGTGCCTCAGGATATCCCTGCGTTTATCGCGGGCACGCAGATCGGCCGCGTTGCGCTCACGGGCTCCACGGCCCTGCGTTTTTACGAACGCTTTCTCGCCAAGAAAGTCGGCCTGCCGTACCAGGGCTTCCCCTCCACCAGCCCCGCCAACGCCCGCTGGAAACTACCCGATCTCATCGAGGCATACAGACCGCTCAAGCAGTGGGCGGAAGGCTGATTGTGCCAGAAACGTGCTACGATTGACTCACGCGGAATTGCAATATTGGGGTTGGTGCTTGGGGTTCTTCCGGTAAGCAGGCCTACCTCAACGCGGCGTCGTTCGTCGAGCGTTGTAAAAGGGGAGAAGCATGAACCTGCGTCATTTGGAGACGTTCGTTGCGGTGGCCGAAAAGGGCTCGTTTTCCAAGGCGGCCCAGGCCCTCTACACAACTGCGACTGCGCTGACGCAGCAAATCAATGCCCTCGAACGCGAACTTGGTTTTCAGCTACTCGCTCGTGATTACCGTGGCGCCTCGCTTACTGAGGCCGGCTCGGTCTATCTTAGCCATGCGCGGGACATCATCAATCTTGAGCATACGGCCGAGCGAGAGGCGCGCGCTGTGGCGGGTCTGGGGCGTCCGCGCATTAACGTGGGTTCCTATCGCAACGTAGAACTCGTTTTACTTAAGGATGCGCTGGCGGGTTTTTCAAAGATTCATCCTGATGCCGACGTTTCCTTTGTGGATGGCAACTACCGCGACTTTCTCAATCAACTTGAGAGTGGTGACATCGACCTGTACATCCAGCCGTTCGATTCCGGGCTTGACCGCCCTGACATCGGTTTTCAGCGTATTGGTGCGACGGGTATCAGCTGCAGCATGGCGGTTGATCATCCACTGGCTTCTCACAAGTCTTTGTCTGTGGGCGATTTGGCCGACTGCGACGTCATTGTGAGCTGCGGGTGCGGGCTGCACTTGTTCGATGGACTCGGGCAGCGCCTGTTGTCTCGTGAGCCGAATATCCGCATCTGGAAATTTGCCACAGACAGCGAGGTCTGGACGCATGTGCTCACGCGGGGGTTCATTCTTATGAACCTCGCCTATTCCGCACCGCTGCTTGGCAGTTCGGTAGCCGTGCCGATTGACTGGCCCGAGACGTTCGAGTACGGCTATGTCTACCGCACTCCATGTTCGGATGTTGTCCGTGGGTTCCTCGATTATGCTGCGGGGCATCAACAGATTTAATAGGCCTTTCAAGTATTCATATAACCCTTCAAGCCTCTTGGAAACCCTGCTATTCACGGCACTTTGTTTCAGGATTACCTTTGAATCAAGCGCGGGCATTCTCTGCGCAAGGGAAATCCGGTAACAAGGGGGTACATATGGGTGTTTCTGCATGTGTTGACAACGCGCTGAGCAGGCGTTCATTTATAAAGGGCGCAGCCGCTGCCGGCGCACTCGCGCTTGCCTCGGCTGGCACTGCTCGGGCCGATGTCGCAGTCACGGTGCTGCCTGAGACGTGGGACTACGCTGCGGACGTTGTTATCGTGGGTTACGGCGCTGCCGGCGCCATGGCGGCTCGCGAGGCTGTGGCCGAAGGTGCTTCGGCCATCGTGCTAGAGAAGTGCGACGAGGCCATGTGCGGCGGTTCGACGTGCGCCTCTGCCGGCGCTGTCTTCCCGAACGACCCGACGGCCATGTATGGTTGGTCGCGCGGCTACATCTCACAGGAGACCATCCAGGCTGTTGTCGGCGAAGGCATGGCCGACGCCGCATGGCTCGATGCCCATGGCCTCGACCGCGCGACGGGTGGCAAGGGCGTGTATGCCACGACGAAGCAGGCTGTGGACGCGCTGGGCGTAAACGTGCTGTATGAGACACCGGCCCGCCACCTCGTCCTCGACCCTGTTACTCGAGAGGTGCTTGGCGTGCAGGCCGAAGGCCCCGATGGCTCCATCGTCAACGTCAAGGCCAACAAGGGTGTTCTGCTTGCCAGCGGCGGCTTCTTGGGCAATTCCGAGCTTGTGGCACGTTTTGTAGTGCCCAAGGAGGTCGGCATGGCCAACCAAGGTGCCCCCACGTGCACCGGTGACGGCCTGCTCATGGCCCAGTCGGCCGGTGCGGCACTCAAGAACCTCACCTGGATGTGTCTCGAGCTCAACGGCCAGGCCAGCGTGGCGTTCCGCAAGGCAAGCGAGGAACTGGGCTGCGGCATGGCGCACACGCCCACCGGCGAGTTCTGCGGTGCCCGCATCATCGTGAACCAGCAGGCCAAGCGCTTCATGGATGAGGACAAGGAGTACATCCACACCAAGAGCCTGTATCCGCCCTTCGATTACGGCGGAGGCTGGATGACCTACACCGGTTTCAAGAACCTGCCGATGTACCTCATCTTCGACTCACAGCTTATGGGCAGCGGCAAGCTGAGCGGTGCTGATACGCTTTCGATGATCGGTTGGTCGTACGCCAAGGACATTTATACGTGGAGTGATGACAACCAGGCTGAGCTCGATCGTGGCTGGCTCGTCAAGGCCGACACCATCGAGGAGCTCGTTGAGAAGCTCGCCGAGAACAGCGGCCATGAGGCGCTCGACGCTGCAGTGCTTCAGGAGACGATCGACACGTACAACAGCTATTGCGAGCAGGGTACAGATCCCGAGTTCCACCGTGCCGAGCAGCTGAACGCCTTCTACGGTACGCCGTGCCTGCAGCAGCTGGGCAAGCCTCCCTACTATGCGGCAGAGCTTGTGCCCAACGCTATCTACACCATCGGTGGCCTGCACTGGGGCGAGGACGGCTCGACCCTCGACTGGGACGGCAACCCCATTCCCGGTCTGTACCATGCCGGCGATGTGGGCCAATACAGCGAGGTAAGCGTCGTGGGCATCGAGGACTGCATGGGCATGGGTTCCTACACCTGCCGCACGATTATCTCCAAGCCTGTCCGCGACATCTCTGGCGCTGTACTTGTTGAGGTGGAGGCACCGGCTGCCGACGCGAGCGCCGAAGCCGACATTAGCGCATATTACGCGACCGCTTCTGAATAGGAGGTAGTTCCATGAGTGGCATGAACAGGGAGTCCGAAGAGATGGGCCAGGGTATCGGCCGACGTGCGTTTTGTACCATGGCTGCAAGCGTCGCTGCTGCAAGCGTGGTTGGCTCGACCGTTGGATTGGCAATTGCTGACGAAAAGAAGGATGAATCCGATAAGGTTGATGCTGAGGCTGTCGATGCCTCAGATGCAACGGAAGCGCCCATTTCACCTGCTGTCTTCGTAATCGACAGGCTGGAGGCAAAGCCTGGCGACGGTCCGGCGCTGCTCGAAGAGTACCTCACGTTTTATGTCCCTCGTGCAGAAGCGTGCTATGCCGAGCTTGTGGCGACACGTGTCGCTCCGCCGTGCTGGCTTGACACGGACTCCAACACACTCGAGTTCACCTGGAAAGTAGCCGGTATTGGTGGTTGCTGGGGAATTGACAGCCCCTTGCGTGCAGACGCCGAGGTCGTGCAATGGTGGCGTGACCTGCGTGACCGCGTTGTCTCGCTGGATCGTTCTTACTTCGTTGACCCTGCCGATCTGGAGGTGCTGTGCAATGTTTAGCTCAACTTTTTTGGTTACCTATGCCCAGGGTTTGACGGACGATGCGAAGAAAAGTCTTTATGAGGAACTTGATGCGGCTGGGGCGGCGATTGGCGATTGCTATGTGATTGGCGAGGTTCTTACGCCTGCCACAATGAATCCGGGCGACGTTCTTTTTGAGATTGGGTTTATCGACCAGGATTCCTATGAGGCTGCCAAGCGGACCGATGAATGGGCGCATCTTCAGGATATCCTTGACGATGAGTCACGCGTTGCCCTGTATGACTGGGCTGCCTATGGAAAGGGAGCCGAGAACTTTACGGATACAATGGAAGCGCGCTGTCATCGAGTTTTGTTCATGCACGTGCGCGACGGCGCGGATCCCGAAATGGTGGATAAGGCCTATACGGCCACTTCACACATGCGTGAGTATGTGCCAGGGTTCCTCAATTCCAAGGTGTCCGCAACGATTGAAAGCGGAGGCCATTCAACCTGGGATTATGTGTTTGAGTGTGACTATGCCGACCCGTCTGTCTATCCGGGCGCCTATATCATGCATCCCATCCACATTGCTTACGTTGATCGGTTCTTTGAGCCTGCCTGTGCGCAGTGGGTGTTCGAGCCTGATTTGTGCACCTCGGTCATAGCGACCGATACGCCATTTCTTGCCAACTATCCCGATGGGGAGTAGCAGGGGAAGCTTGTCAATCTGTTGGGTTTTGCATGCTAGATGCAACTAGGGCAATGCGACCAGCTCATGTAACGGGCTGTTAAAGAGGGGCTGGCTCCAGATGATTTTGGAGCTAGCCCCTCTGCTGTGTCGCATACCCGCCCGCTTCCATACCCTTACAACTTTACAGCTCGTGATAGTACGGCACGATGTCCTCATAGGTGTCGTTGGGCATGCGGAAGCCGCCGGGGATGACGCCCAGCTGGGTGAAGCCGAGCTTCTCGTAAAGGTGGCGGGCCACTGCGTTGGTGGCCACGACGGCGTTGAACTGCAGGATCCTAAAGCCGTGCGCTTTTCCTTGTGCGAGGCTGTCCCGCACGAGTGCCTCTCCGGCATGGCGCCCGCGCGCTTCGCGACTCACGGCGTAGCTTGTGTTGCAGATGTGCCCGCAGCGGCCCACGTTGTTGGGGTGAAGGATATACACGCCCATGACCTCGCCTGTCTGCGGGACGCAGGCAATACCGCAGTGCGTCTGCTGGGCGAAGAATTCTGCGGCTTCCTCGGCGGTCAGGCATTCATCCTGCGGGAAGGCGATGCCGTCCTCGACCACTTGGTTCCAGATGTCGGTCATGGCAGGCACGTCGAAGGCGGTGTAGGGACGCACGACAAGCGGCTGGTCCAAAGCCGCGAGTTCGTTGGTGCTCATGATGCGCGCGCCGACGGCTGCCATGTCTTCGAGGTTGGCCTGCTGCACTTCGGCCGACCTGCTCGACGTTGCGTCTGCGAGCACGGCCACATCGAACCCGTGCGCCATGGCGTCGTAGCAGGTGGAGCGGATGCAGTTGGGCGTGGTGGTTCCCGCCAAGATGACGCAGGTTGCGCCCAGGTCGCGCAACATTTCCTTCAGGCCGGTGCGGTCGAAGGCCGACCAGCTCGGCTTCACGACGACCATCTCGCCAGGCAGTGCCTCAAGACCTGGGCGCGCCTCAAGCGTGTCGGGCCGGGCGTCGCTCAGGGGCTTTCCTGCCGCAAGCCATGCCTCGCGACGGCCAGGCTCGACGTCGTGCCCGTCGAGTGCGTAATGGCGGCGCACGTGAATCACGGGAATGCCCTGCCTGCGTGCAGCTTCAAGGGCCTGAACGCATGCGGGCAGGGTTGCCTTGGCCCCTGCGATACAAAGTCCACCGTTGGGCTCAACGAAGCCATTCTGCATGTCGATGAGCACAAGCGCGCTGGTCTTGGGCGTAAGCACGGGCGAAGACATGGGACATCCTTTCATAGTGACGTATGCACTGCATGCTAGCAGCGTGTCGCGCCAGAAGTGTTTCCGGTGAGCATCTTCACATTTGACGTTTTCGGTGATTCGCCAGGACCCATTGTGACCAAGCGCGTCGGCCTCATACGGCCTGGCGCGACACGCTCAAAGCGTCACGCCCATTGCGGCTTGCCTCAGCCATGCCAGCCGCGTCGGCCTCACACAGCCTGGCATGCCACGTTCAAAGCGTCATGTCCGCTGCGATTCGCCTCGGGTA
>USJP01000024.1 GCA_900555105.1 uncultured Coriobacteriaceae bacterium
TGCCGGCCTTCGTGCTTTTTACAAGCAGCAACGTGCCCTTACAGCACGCCTGCGTCCTCGATGAACCTTTCAAGCTGGGCTTTCGGCATGGCGCCCATGGTGCGGGCAACGGGCTGGCCACCCTTCATGATGACAAGCGTCGGGATGGACTGGATGCCGAACTGGCCGGCGAGCAGGGGCTCGGCGTCGGTGTCGCACTTGCACACCTTGAGCTTGCCGGCGTACTCGTCGGCAATTTGGGCAACGATGGGGGCGATGATGCGGCACGGGCCGCACCAGGTGGCCCAGAAGTCGATGAGCACGGGCACGTCGGAATCGAGGACTTCCTGTTTGAAGTTGGCTGCGGTCAGGGTAATCTCGGCCATTGGGAACTCCTTTGCTTGAGAGAACGATACTGGGCGCTATATGCCCGCTTGCTTTACATTTAAAACAATTTCACACGGGAGCCACCTTTTCACCCGCCATTTGGTCGATATAACGTGGGCATAGGGGCCAAGCCACATGGACATCGTGTATACTTTACTCGCCGCATTCAGCGGTTTTGGGGTGTTTTTTGATGCGCCGTACGGATTGGAGACCATTATGAGTGTCACCGCTTCCCTTACCCGCCGTAACTTCGTTCTCGCCGCCGCCGCAGCGAGCCTTGCAGCACTTCCCGCGCTCGCCTTGGCGGAGGAGAAGAAGGACGAGAAGGCCGCCGCAGAGCCCAAGGGTGCCGACGTAGAGGGCACGTGGGTCATGATCGCCGTTGACTGCGATGACGAGGAAACCCTCGAAGTTCTCGCGCTCCTCACCATTCTTGCCACCACGACCTATGAGCTCAAGGCTGATGGCACGGGCACCTTTAAGGTTGCCATGATTGACGGTTCTGATGCAGAGGCTGAGGCCGCCGCCGAGGGCGTCGCAGGCGAGTCTGTTGAGCAGGCCGAGGGCGAGGTCGACGACCAGCTCCAGAACACCGAGGCTAAGGTCACGTGGGAGCAGGTCTCCGACACTGAGCTCGTCGTCACGACCGAGGACGGCGAGGCCAGCAACTTCACGATTGACGGCCTGAGCCTGGTCAATGTTGAGAACGCCGAGGGCATGGAGATCACCTCCATTTTCGCTCGCGCCAAGGACGTCCTGTCTGGCGCGTGGGCCTTCGCGACCTATCCCGACCAGTATGACGCCAAGCACGAGGGCATTGTTGGCTCTTGGACGCTCGTTGCCATGGAGGGCATGGGTGAAAACGAGCTCGACGACGCCAAGTGGTCGGCACTTCTTTCCTCGCTGGGCATTTCTGTCACGATCGACGTGGCCGAGGATGGCACCTTCGCTCTGACCGAGATCGATGACCCCGAGTCTGACCCCAGCGTCGTCGAAGGTACCTGGACTGAGAAGTCTGAGGATACGTACATCTTTGATGCTGATTCCGAGGCAATTGATGTCAAGATTATCGAAGGTGCATTGCACATCGAGGTTGAGGGCATGAAGATGGTCCTCGTTCCCCTCGCCAAGACTACGAAGTAGGAGACTCACTGGGATGGAATACGCTTTCGACAGCTTTGAGCACACGCCCGCAAATTTCCGAGCACTGCGCGATATGGTCGGGTTCAAGCAGGACGAGTTTGCCGACATTGTAGGTGCCGATCGCTCGGAGGTGCGTCGTTGGGATTCGGGTAAGGCCCCTATCCCCGAGGTTGCGTGGCGCGCGCTTCAAGGTCTTGTCGACGATCACTTTGCCGCTGTGCACGACGTCGTGACGCTTGCGGGCAAGGTTTCCGATCCCGAGAGCGAGCCGATTCGCATTGCCTACTACCGCTCGTTTAACGATTTTACGGGCGAGGGCGATTGGGTGAGTGCCGACAACGCGGCCCGCGCCGCAGCCGAGCGTCTCATTGAGCTCGGCTACAGGGTCGAGTTCTTCTATCCGGGCCACTAGGCCATATATGCGATGGGCGGGTCCCCAATAACGGACCTCGCTACAAATGCAACACCTGCCCCCGTCTCAGCGTGGTTGAGGCGGGGGTTTGTATTTATGTATCTACCAGCAGGGTAAGAATAAGTGCAGAAATGCCCAATCAAATGTGCATACCAAATCATGGTTATTCTTCTCGAGGCGTTTTAGACTCGTTGGCAAGATGCGGCCGAGTCGGTCGCATGGGGGGTGCGTCGCGTACGCCATTGCAGAGAAGCGCGGGGATGCGGTCGAAGGGCGGGGGAATGCCTGGGGGGACACGCATATTTTGCCCGTGTCCGTATCTCCGCGTTGCGGGCGCGTTGCGCACACTGGAGACGAGAGGGAAGGATAGCTATGCAGAAGAGCATGTCGCCGAACGTCGGCATCAGCCGCAGGTCGTTCCTCGCCATGTCGGGCCTCGTGGGAGCGGGCGTCGCTTTGTCGTCTGCCCCTGTTGCCCAGGCGCAGGAAGAGGCGGTAGAGGGCGCAATCATGGCGTGCAGCGCCGCCGACGAGGCTTCGAAGCTTGATTTTGACACCGTGACCTGGGGCGCCTGCCACGTGAACTGCGGCAGCCGTTGCCCGCTGAAGGCCTACGTCAAGGACGGCACGGTCGTTCGCATCAGCACTGACTGCGAGGGCTCCGACGAGTTCGGTCCCGGCAAGATCTCCCAGCTGCGTTCCTGCGTGCGCGGTCGTACCTCGCGCCAGCGCATCTACAACGAGACCCGCGTTCAGCGCCCGCTCAAGCGCGTTGAGGGCACGAAGCGCGGCGAGGGCATTTACGAGGAGATTTCCTGGGAAGAGGCCATCAAGACGATTGCCGACTCCATGAAGGAGATCAAGGAGCAGTACGGCAACGACGCCTTCTACATCCAGTATGGCACCGGTGTCATCGGTGGCGCCGTCTCCAAGTCCTGGGGCCCCGACAAGACCGCATTTGCCCGTCTTATGAACTGCTGGGGCGGCTACCTGCGTCATTATTGCGACTACTCCACGGGCCAGATTAACTGGGAGCTGCCGCTGTTCAACGGCGACGCTTATTCCAACAACGAGGTCACCGACCTTGTCAACTCCAAGAACATCGTGCTGTTCGGCAACAACCCGGCCAACACGCGTATGTCCGGCTCGGGCATGTGGTTCCTCCTCACGCAGGTCAAGCTGCAGAACCCCGACGCCAACATCGTCGTCGTCGACCCGCACCTGTCCGACACGGCCGTCGGCCTTGCCACGCAGTGGATCGCCATCCGCCCCGGCACCGACGACGCCCTGGTTGCCGGCATGATTCACTACCTCTTCACCGAGGGCAAGCTTGACGAGGGCTTCATTCGCGAGAAGTTCCTTGGCTTCTACTCCGACACCTTCGCCGAGGACGTCAAGGCTTGCGAGCCTCCGAGCGACGACTACTTCGGCTACGACAAGTCCGGCTCCATCACGGTGGACGAGGACATGTCCTACGAGGCCTACCTCATGGGCACCGGTGCCTACGAGGGCACGGGCGAGAAGACCCCCGAGTGGGCCGCTGAGATTACCGGCGTGCCCGCCGACACCATCCGCGCCCTGGCTGACATGTACCTCGACGGTCCTACGGCCACCATCCAGGGTTGGGGCCCGCAGCGCAACAGCAACGGCGGTAACCTTGCGCGCGCCATTGCCATGATTGCTGCCATCACCCACAACGTCGGCATTTCCGGCGGCGGCACGGGTGCCCGCGAGAGCACGGGCGGCGCTTCGTTCAAGGTGAAGACTTCCATCCCCACTCTGGGCGACCAGAACACCGTTGAGCCCTGCATCTCCTTCTTCGACTGGTATCAGGCCATCGAGGACTATAAGTCTATGGACGACACCACGTGGGGCGTGCGCCACTATGTTGACGGCAACCTCAAGTACGCCGAGGAGCCCGGCACGCTGAAGCTGAATGCTCCCATTAAGTTCATCTGGAACTACGGCTCCAACGTCATGGTTGGTCAGCACGGCGACATCAACGACATGCTGCGCATTTACAACCTCCCTGACGAGGAGGATTCGGGCCTGCGCATGGTGGTCACGGTCGACCCGTACCTCACGCCTACTGCTCTTGCCTCCGACATTATCCTGCCGGGCACCACGCCCTTCGAGGAGGACGACATCACCTCTGGCGGCGGCGGCTGGACCGGCTTCGTGCTGTGCGAGACGGCGGCCATCGAGCCTCTCTTCGAGTCCAAGCCCGTGTACGAGATCTGCACGCTGCTCTCTGAGGAGCTCGGCGTGAAGGACGAGTTCACCGAGGGTCGCACGCAGATTGACTGGCTCGAGTGGTGCTACGACCAGGGCATCGAGGCCGGCGAAGACCTGCTGCCCGACACCTTCGAGGAGTTCAAGCGCGGCGGCCTGTACAAGCGCTGCGATGAGCATGAGCCCTCTATTCCCACCGACGACGAGATGTGGACGCCTTCGGGCAAGTACGAGGTCTTCTCCAAGCAGGCCTACAACATCTCGAAGCAGTGGGACCTCACGGGCGCCGGCTACATCCCCGATGACGGCCGTGACCAGATCACCGCTCTGCCCATCCACTACGATCACTTCGAGGGCTACACCGACCCGCTGCGCGCCGAGTATCCCTTCCAGCTCATCGGTCACCATGGCAAGACCCGTACGCACTCTTCGTACGGCAACGTGCCGTGGATGAATTCCGTTGCTCCCCAGCAGTGCTGGATCAACGATCTCGACGCCGCCAACCTGGGCATTGCTCAGGATGACGAGGTCATCGTGTCCACGGAGCGCGGCCGCTCCAAGCTCACCGCCAAGGTGACCAACCGCATCATGCCCGGCGTGGTTTCGATCCCGCAGGGTGGCTGGTACGAGCCCGAGACGCGCGACCCCGAGTCCATCGGCAACCCCGACACGCTCGATTTGGGCGGCTGCATCTCGGTGCTCACCAGCGTGCGCCCCACGCCCATCTCCAAGGGCAACGGCGTGCACTCCAACCTCTGCAAGATCGAGAAGGCCTAAGGGAGGACGACCATGGCTCAGTACGGCTTCTATGTAAACACCGACATCTGCACTGGCTGCAAGGCCTGCATGACGGCATGCTTCGACCGCAATGACCTCGAGGTCCCCGAGAAGTTCCGCAAGGTCTACGAGTTCGGCGGCGGCGAGTGGACTCAGGACGGCAACGGCGCGTTCTCTTCCACGGCCTTCACCTACTACGTTTCCATGACCTGCGGTCAGTGCGACGATCCCGCATGCGTCAAGAATTGCCCCACCGGCGCTATGCAGAAGGATCCCGAGACCGGTATTGTCGACAACGACAAGGAAGTCTGCATCGGCTGCATGACCTGCGAGAAGGTGTGCCCCTTCGGCCATCCCGTGCAGCTTGCCTCCGACGGTAAGGCTCACAAGTGCACCATGTGTACGAGCGAGACCGAGAACGGCACGCCCGACCCTGTGTGCGTCAAGGCATGCCCCGTGCGCGCCATCGAGTTTGGTCCCATCGACGAGCTGCGTGCCTCCCACGGCGACACCTGCGTCCTGGGCGACCTTTCCGATGCCACCGGTCCTAACGTGGTGTTCAACCCGCACCGCGATGCGGCCAAGGGCGGCACGCTGCGCAACCCGCTCGAGGTGAGCCACACGGCGTAAGGCTGCGGCCTCTGCCAGCATCTTTTTGCTTGACGTATCGCTCATAAGCGGTGCAATTATGCGCGCGGGTTCGCTTTTCGCGGGCTCGCGCGCTATTCTTTTCTTGTAACCAAACGAGGGGGTCCCTATGTCCGGTGCTCTGACCAACGACTCGATCACGACGGAGACGCTTCAGGCGTATCAGGCTCTTTGCGCGTTTTGCTCATGGGCGCTCTATGCCGACCCCGCTGAGGAGATCATGCGCGGCATGGTGCAGGACCGTGCCATGTTCAGCGAGGCCCCGTTTACCCAGGTTGCGCCGGATGCGTCTCGCGCCTTGGTTGAGCTGTTCGATGGCGCGGCCCAAAGCCCGGAGGCCTTTGCGGATTTCATGCATCAGGTGCACCTCGATCGCACGTACCTTTTCTTCATGACGGGCTCCTCCAAAGCGAGTCCTTACGAGAGCGTGTGGCGCAGTGAGGACGAGACCCTCTTTGGCCCGCAGACGCTGGAAGTTCGCGCAATGTACAAGCGCGGCGGCCTTGTGTTTGAGCATGCGGCCAATGAGCCTGACGATCACATCGGCCTTGAGTTCTCGTTTGTCGCTCACCTGCTGCATGCTGCGGCAGAAGGCGACGAGGCGGCGTTGCCGCTGCTGCGCGAGTTTTTGGCAGAGCATCTCCTCGCCTTCGGGCCCGACTGCCTGGCCCGTATCGCCGAGCGCGACCATGGCGCCTACTTCCGTGCCGTCTGCGGCATTGCGACGGGTACGCTTGAGGCCCTTGCCGCCGAGCTGGAAGTGACTGCGAACAAGTGATGAGAGGCGCAGGTCCCAGGGTTATAGGGAAGCATGCACGCAGGGAGCCTCGAAGTGGCGAGCCAACGCGCGTTGGCCTGCGCACGAAGATAATCGGCCTGCTCAGCGGCGTGCTGCTTCTGTTTTCCATCGCGTTCATCGCCTTCACCTACGCAGACCAGCGTTCGCGCGTCGAGGCAGAGATGCTCGAGCAGTCGCGCATGCTTGTGAGCGAGATGGATGCGGTCTGGGACTTCATCTCTATCAACCAATACACCATCAACCATACCTCGCAGGGTGAATACGACTTCAAAAGGTTGCACTGCGCCATTGCCGGCAAAGCGGTCGCGGCGCTCTTCAGCCGAGGGTCCGATTACTCTATGAGGTTTACGAACCTTAACCCGCGAAACTTCTATAACGCGCCCGATGATTACGAGCGAGCTGCCCTCGAGGGCTTCTATGCCAATGCGGCTTCTCGGCCAACTGAAATGGCCCAGGAGGAGGTCTATGGCTTTGGCGGCGATGCAGGCGGCTCCGTGTTTCGCTATGTGCGCTCCATGGTGTACGACTCCGAATGCATGGAGTGCCATGGCACGCCCGAAGGTGAGATAGACGTCACCGGCTACCCCAAGGAGGGCGCGCACATCGGCGACATCGCGGGCGCGGTGAGCGTCGTTGTGTCTACCGAGCTCTATTTCTCCAATATGCGCGCGGCAGTGGCGGCGAACGCGGCCCTCTTTGTCCTGCTCATGGTGGGCGTGGCCCTTGTCATCTTCCACGTGCTGAGCCGATTGATAACGACGCCTTTGACCGAGCTCAATGCGTCGCTTGCTTGGCTGGGCGAGCAGGCTGAGGGCAGGCGCGATGGGGCAGCCGGCGTATCGTTAGCCAGTGCGTGGTCGTCAGGCCTTCTATCCAGCGAGTCTTCGGATGCACAGGCTGCTGTAGATGGCACGCATGGTGTGGATGGGCCGCGCGAATCCTCCCCCCGTGCGGAATTCGTTCGCAGTGCTCCGATTATTTCCCCGCAGCGCCCCTCAAACCCTTACGCTTCACGCGAGGTCGATGCGCTCTTTACGCAGTTCGACGAGATGTCGCGTCGTCTCAGCAGCTTGTACGGTAGCCTTGAATCGCAGGTTGTTGATCGTACCGAGCAGCTGCGTGCGACCAACGCCGAGCTCGAGCGGCAGCGTGCGCATGTGGAAGAGGTCAACGAGCGACTCAAGCGGGAGAACCAGTACAAGTCCGACTTCCTTGCCATCGTGAGCCACGAGTTGCGTACGCCGCTCACGTCCATTCTCGCCTTCACCGAGCTGCTTGCGCAGAGCATCGATCCCAGTGAAACCGCTGCATTGCGGCAGGTGGAAGAGGTCGAAAAGAACGGCAGCATCCTTCTCGAAATGGTGAATAACGTGCTCGAGACGGCTCGTATCCAGGCGGGCTCGGAGCGCCTCAACCTGGAGCTTGTCGACCTCAACGATATTGTGGGCATGGTTGAGACCTCCAACGAGTCGGTTGCGCTCAAGCGTGGCGTCGCGTTTGCCACGAGTGTTGCGCCCGACGTACCGCTCATCGAGAGCGATTGGGAAAAGGTGCGCCGCATTCTCGTGAACCTGGTGAGCAACGCAATCAAGTTCACACCTGAGGGCGGTCGGGTCGAGGTGAACGTAGCATATGAGCCTGGGGAGTCGGCCAATGCCGTAGAGAGGTCTGTTGCGGCGGTTGATGAGCCGGGCGCCTCTGGCGGCACCGTGCGTATCGACGTGACCGACACGGGCATTGGCATCCCTGCGGACAAGCAGCGCCTTGTCTTCGAGCGTTTCACGCAGGAGAATATGTCCACCGTGCGCCGCTGTGGAGGCAGCGGATTGGGGCTGTCGCTTGTCAAGGACCTCGTTGCGATGCTTGGGGGCACGGTCGAACTCGAAAGCGCGCCGGGGCAGGGTAGCACGTTTACCGTTCGCTTGCCTGAGGGCGGCCCCGCGGCGAATTCGCTATGATGGCGCGTACGGGTGTGAGGTACGGCGAAAGGCGGCTTGTATGGCCAAAGTGATGCTGATTGACGACGACGAGAGCATGCGCCTGCTCATCGGCCAGCTGGTGGCGAGGCAGGGCTATGAGTTTTGTTGCGCCGACAACGGCGTCGATGGCCTTGATATGCTGCGCCGCGAGCGTCCTGACCTGCTTATTCTCGATGTGATGCTTCCCGACATCAACGGGTTCGAGCTTTGTCAGATGATTCGCGGCGAGGGCCGCCGCGTCCCCATCATGTTCCTCACGGCGAAGGGCGACATTGTCGACAAGTCAATCGGCTTCAAGGCCGGTGCCGACGATTACCTGGTGAAGCCGTTCCACAACGAGGAGTTCGTCCTGCGCATGAACGCGCGTTTGCGCAAGCGCGGCCGGGCCAGCTCGCAGGAGCCGCGCAGCGCGGCTTCGTATCGCGTGGGAGACCTTGAGATATTCTTCGGCAAGTACGACGTTCGCCTGCGGGACAAGCAGGTCGCTCTTTCCTCGCGCGAGGTCGAACTGCTTGAGCTTTTGGCGAGCGAACCGGGAAGCGTTTTCACGCGCGACCAGATCATGGAGCACGTCTGGGGCGACAAAGATGCCGCTGACCCGAGCAGCATCACGGTATTTGCACGAAAAATCCGCGAGAAAATTGAGGACAACCCGTCCAAACCTCGGTATCTTATAACTGTCTGGCGTGTTGGATACAAACTGGCCGACAGACTGTAAGTCAGAGTGAGTGGTCGGGGGGAAAATTGAAGGGCTTTACGCAGCGGCTGTCTTGCGACACCCGTATTGTTACGGGCCTGGCAGCGATGTATTTGTGGACCTGGCTCATCTATTGGGGAGGCCCGTTCTCGCTTCGTGGCTATTCCATTGAGTTGACGAACGCTCGCTGGGGTGTCAACGTCATTATGGGCGCGCTTGCTGTGGGTGTAGTCCTTGTGCTGGCATGCCGTGCCCGTACAAACCAGGCACGCCTCATGACGGGCGTGCGCCTGGCGGCGATGCTGTGCGGTCTGGCGGGAATAGGCACGGGTTTGCTGTTGATTGCGCATTTCCCCCTGCCTGCCGGGCTTGTCGAGCCTGTTGCGCTGGTGTCGGGCCTCTTCACGGGTCTGACGGAGGGACTGCTCCTGTGCCAGTGGTGTTCGCAGACGGCTGCCCTGGGTGTTCGCACGGCTTTGTTCCACAATGCAATCGCCCTTTTGTTCGGCGGCGTGGCGTTTCTCGTGTGCAACGTCGTGCCCGCTGTGTTTGCCCTGGTGGTGGGCTTCGTGTGTCCAGGTGTTGGTTTCTGGGCGGGTCAGCGCGCGGCGACGCACCCTATGGGCCTGCCCTATGAGGACGAAGAGAAGAATGCCGTCTCTGCGGCTGCGCCTGCGGCGGCCACCGCTGTCCAGGCTTCTCGGGTCGTTCAAGCTGCCGATGCGTCGATGGCTGAGCCTGGTTCCGCGACACCCTCCGAAGCCCCTCGCACACCGCTTGCCACTCTCTTGCATGACCGGGCGTTCCTCATGCTCGCCGGCCTTGCCTTCGTTTTCGGTCTTTCCAACGGTTTCATCAACGCAGGCTTTGAGGTTGTGCCTGAGGAGCTGTACCGCATCTCTTGCTTTGGCGTTGTCATCGGCACGATTCTTGCCTCGGGACTCACGTTCCTGGCGGCCTTTGCCCTCAAGCTCGATGCATGGCAGCTTGTGCTTTGCGTCTCGCTGCCGCTGATGGCCATGGCATACGTGCTCTTCCCCTATGAAATCTTCTGGTACATGGGATGGGGCGTGCATTCGCTGGGCTACCAGTTCTTCTTCATGACGCTGTGGTCTCTGCTTGGATCTCGTCAGCTTCGTCACGACGTGGCGGTGACCGTTTCGGTTTCGACTGGCCTTTTGGCCGTTCAGCTGGGTTCCGTGGTGGGCCTCATCGCGTGGGACGTTTTCTGCATCGGCATCGATTCGGCAGGGGAGCACCTCGTGTCGGGTATCGCTCTCATGTTACTCGTGCTTGTCGCCGTGCTGTTTGAGCGCCCGCAGTTTGGTTGGGGCGACGTGCATCCTGGCGTTGCGACACCTATGAATGCGCTAGAGGTCGATGACTATCGTCAGGTCATGCAGCGAATCCGCGATGACTATGCCCTCTCGCCCCGCGAATTCGATGTCTGCACTCTGCTTGGCCGCGGTCGCAATCGCCAGTTTGTAGCCAGCGAGCTCAGCATCTCGCTTGAGACGGCAAAGACGCACACCACCAATGTGTATCGCAAGCTTGGCGTGCACTCCCAGCAAGAGCTGCTCGACGTC
>USJP01000025.1 GCA_900555105.1 uncultured Coriobacteriaceae bacterium
GTTGGCGACCGCCTCCACCGCAGTGCCCACCGCGGCGACTGCCGTCGCACACGCGGTTTTCGCTTCGGCGATGGGGTTCGGCCCCGCAGCCGTGCCCGATGCCGATGCGGCGTTCGCGGCCTTCAGCTTCTCGGTCGCCGCCTCGGCATCCTTCGCGTTGGCGGTATCCGCCATTTCGCGCACGATGTTGGCGAACTCGACGCGCTCGTCGGGCGACATCATGGACATGCGCGCCTCGATGGTATCGCGGCGAATGGATGATTCGAGATTCGATGCGCGGTGCTTGAGCTCGGTGTTGATCTGCTTGCCCTGCTCAACCGTCATCTCTCCGCGAGCAACCAGCTGATCGACCAGCTCTTTGCCCTTTTCGGCGCCAATGGCAACCGCACCGATGCCTGCCAGGAAAATACCTTTGAAACCGTCTCCGAGTGTAGCCATGGTGGCCTCCTTGTCCCTCAGATGGACGTGCCGCGCGGCGACACGCGCTACTTATTCATAATGCCGCATTTGGGGAGAAAGGGCAAACGCAGAAGGAAAAACGTTGCCAGGGCGTAAAAAGCCCGAACCGCAACGACGGCAGGAGGACGTACAGTGGAATTTCTCCAATCCCAGCGGCGGACATTGCGCCCACCCCGGAACAGAGCAGGCAATGCACTGACGGGGGCACTATACTAGGCATGTTTGGCTGCCATTCGGCAAGCGCCCATGCTTCTATTAGGCCATGAGCCACTCCCCGGTAGGTCGGAGCCAGCGCAGGGCAAGTCAGGTCTAGGTCAATCAGCCCATACGGGCGGCAGGGGAAACACGGGCCACTGCGTCGGCTCCTCAAGAAAGCTTGTAGCGCAGGGTACCGAGCCCTATGGCGTCGAGACGACGCCTATTCGTTCTCGGGGACCTGCGCGCCTTCCGGTGGGCATTATCTCGAACGGCCATTCTTAATAAACCCTGCGACGATTATCAGTAGGGGAAATGCTAGTAGTTGCCATGGCGTCCTCGCTTTCTCGCGAAGGGGGCTACGTGGATTTAAGTATACGGGCCAAGCCCACTCTTTAAGAAGCGTTTACACAGGTAAATACCTGAAAAGGCCGATTATGAGGTTGATTTTACGAAGGGCGGATATGCGCCTTATAGCACCTTGCGGATGGCAGCACAAAGGGCCTCGATAAAATCGGGGCGCTCTAAGACATTGGTGATGACGGTGAGCTTGGGGTTGAGGCCGTTGGCGTTTGCCTCGAAGTAGTGCACAAGGCCAACCCGTGCGTCAACTGCAAGCTCGGGACCCTCGAACAGCGACATGGGCAAGATCACTCGCACGTCGTTGACGGCGCCGGATGCCCAGCCGCGCAAGGTCTTCTCCGCGAAGGGACCAAACCACTTGTCGTTGTCGTAGTCGCACATGAAGGCCGCCTTGAGACGCTCACCTTTCAGGCCCGCCGCCTTGTCGAATGTCTCCATGAACTTGTCAATTTGTTGGAGGTAGTGGGGTGAGGAGGGGGCGGACTTTGTCAGTGAGGGAAACGCCACCAAAAGGCGAGAGGTGGTTTTTGGCTGCCAGCCATCCTTGGCGGCTGCCGCATAAGCCTTGCGAACCTGCGGGTTCGCGCTGAACCCGCGCACGTCAACCACCTGCGGGCGCCACCCGGATGCAGCCATGGACCTCAAGATACGCGTGGAGCTATCGAGACAAACGCCTGTGGTGGGGTTATAGTCGATGGGATAGAGAGGCACCCGTACCACCTTGTCACAACCCGCCTCGCAAAGGGAGGTGAGAGCGGACGTGATAGAGGGCTTACCGTAGAGAAAGCCCGTCTCGACCACTACCTGCTTTTTGGAGGAGGTTGAAAGGCGGGCCTTCATGGCGCTTGCCAGGGACTTGGCATGCTCACGTACATACTCGCCCCGCTCTCGGCTAAAGCAACCTGCCCAGCGCTTTGCCTTGCTGGGAAGAACGGTCGTCTTGGCACGCAGGCGAAACAGAGCCTGGGGGCTTGGCATGAGGTCAGGCTGGAAGGAGCGCTCCTCCACAAAGGAAGCAATCGACTGCGCGTCCGCGCCAAAGGGCGCACCTATCGCTAGAAGCAAGATGCCGTATTTCATGGGGGATCCTCCCTTCAGGCCTGCCTCAAGCATACCCGCTACAAGGGCATGCCAAAGCGCAAGACGAGATATGCGGCCGATATGGCCACGGTGAGTAGCATGATGGGAAAGCCGATCTTGAAAAACCGTGCAAAGGTGAGCTCATACCCCTCGCGCTTGGCGATGTCTGCCAAGACCACGTTTGCCGAGGCACCGATAAGCGTGCCATTGCCGCCAAGGCAGACACCAAGGGATACCGCCCACCAAAGAGGGGTGACATCCATGCCGGTAGCTGCCATGGACAATAGGATGGGGATCATGGTGGCCACAAAAGGGATGTTATCCAGAAACGCCGAGATGACGGCACTGCCAAACAACAGAACGAGCATGGTGAGGAAGGTGTCTCCTCCCGTGACGTTTATGAGCGCATCTGCCACAAGGGAGATGGTGCCAGTCTCAGACAAGGCGCCCACGATGATGAAAAGCCCCGCGAAGAAGGTGAGCGTGGTCCACTCCACCTGGGCCAGGGAGTGCTCGATGTTCCGACGGGAGACCAAAAGGATGGCGCCAGCCGCCCCGAGGGCCACCACACACGACTCGATGTGCAGCTGCCCGTGAAGCATGAAGCCCAAGGTGACAAGCACGAGCATTACAACGCTTATGCGCAAAAGCCCCTCACTTTTAATCTCGGCGCGCTCGCTTAGGGCCATGACGGCAGCTTGGCGCTCGGGCGTGACCGTCAGGCGTCGCCCGTAGAGCACATACAGCACGCCGATGAAGGCGCCCAAGATGACGATAACCACAGGCGTGTCCACGGCCACGAAGTCGAAAAACGTGAGCCCTGCGGCCGAGCCGATCATGATGTTGGGCGGGTCGCCAATAAGGGTTGCCGTGCCGCCGATGTTTGAGGCCATGATCTCAGCCAGGAAAAACTGCACCGGGTCCACCTCAAGCAGCCTGCATACGGTAAGCGTCATAGGCCCTATGAGCAAAACCGTAGTGACGTTGTCGAGAAGCGCAGAAAGCACGGCAGTGAGCAGCACGAACAAGACCATGATGGGCCAGGGTGCACCCTTTGCAAGCTTTACGCACTTGATGGCAAGGTATTCGAAGATGCCTGACTGTCGCACCACCGACACGAACATCATCATGCCGCCAAGGACGCCAAGTGTGTTCCAGTCGATGTGGTGGATGGCCGCCTCGAAGGGCACCACGAACACCATGATAAGAACCGCGCCCACGATGGCCACAAGGGCGCGATGAACCGAGTCGGTGACGATGAGTGCAAGGCACACCACGAACACCACAATTGCGAACAGCTGCTCGAAGCCCATTGATACCACCTACGATAGATCGCCCTGCAATGCCTAAATAAGCGCCGTCGGGGCTGACAGGCCAGGGTGTGGCCCGCCAGCCCCGACGTGGAGGGTGCGCTTTGGACGAGTTGCGAGTTAGACGAGACCAACGAGTCCAAGAGATATTGGCACCCAGATACCTGCGAAGATGCACATGAGCACCTCGAGCGGGATGGATACCTTTGGCAGGTCGGTCATGCCGTAGTAGCCAGGAGCGTAGGTGATGGACGGGACTGTGTCGAAGGGGAAGATGATGACGCAGCCCGCATACAGGCTCAAGGGGATCATGAGCATGACAGGCGGCAGGCCGGAGGCCACGGCAAGGGCCGCAAGCGGTGCTGCAAGCAGGTTGATGATGGCCGGTGCGGAGGGGATGATGACCATCATCACAAAGATGATCGCAGCTACGATGCCGACTGCCAAAGGTGCAGCCATGGACAAGGACTCGGGGAAGATCAGGTTGCACAGCCAGACCGTGACGCCGTTGGCCACGAGCTTGCCGCCCACCATGATCATGGTGGAGATGATGATGTAGGGAGTCCAATTAACGCCCTTGATGTACTCCTTGTAGGTAAGGATTTCGACGCCGGGGATAAACATCAGGATGCAGCCGATGGTTGCCACCAAGGTGACGTCCCAGAACGGGAACCAGGAGGAGGCGATCCACAGGGCGAACATCAAGATGACGACGCATAGGGTGTAGGCTTCCTTGAAGCTGACCTTGTCAGGAATGGACTCGGCACGAAGCTTGTTGCGGTAGTCCTCAAGGATTGCGCGGTCAAGCTCGGGAAGCTTGAACATCTTCGAGGCGATAAACCAGGCGCAAAACACCGCCAGGTATCCCAAAGGTGCACCGATGATGATCCACTGCACGAAGGTCACGCGAATCTCGGCGTACTTCTCGATAAGGTTGATGCCCAAAAGGTTCAAAGATGAACCTGCAGGGGTGACCATGCCACCGACGGTGGCGGCGATGGCGATGCAGACCATGAACACCTTGCCGGCCTGCTTTTTCGCCTCCTCGTCGTCACCGTAGATCTCGAGGAACGAGATGCACAGTGCCACAAAGATGGCCGCGGTGGCGACGTTGGAGATGAAGGCGGACAGGGTCGCGATGGTGAGCATGAAGGCAAGAAGGACCTGCTTCATGGAACGACCGAACAACTTCATCATGAAGAACAGAAGGCGATTACCCAAGGGCATCTTGGTGATGGCGATAGATAGCGCGTAGGAGACGATGACGAAGAACGAGGTTGTATTGGTAAAGCCAGACAGGGTGTCACCGAACTTTTCCACACAGCCGAACAGGTACATAATGCCGATGCAGATAAAGCAGGTGACCGGGATGGCGAAGGTCTCGGTCATGAGCAAGATGACGGTGATGAGAAGAACGCCAAGGGTGCGAACGCCCACCACAGCCTCCATGCCAATGGCCTCGGGAGGCACCACAAAGGACAGGATCGCGATGATTATGGATAGGATGAGGCCGACTATGGCCTTAGGTTTTATGTTGACGCTAAGCGACATGCTCAAACCCTCCACTCAAGAAAAGACGGATACGGCTGCGTGTCGCCTTACAGGTCGAGCTTGAACAGCTCAATGGCGGTCTTGCGTGCAATCTTTTTCTTGTCGCCCTCGGAGATCTGGAGGTTATCGAACCACACGCATGCGTCCGGAATCTCCTCGAAGGGGTAGTCGGTTGCGAACATGATGCGGTCGGCACCCATCTGCATCATGGTGCACATAAGCGGCGGCAAGGTGAACTGGCCAGAGGTGGTGACCCAGAAGTTCTCGTTGAGATACTCAGGCAGCGGCTTTTGTGCCGGCATGCCGCGACGGCGCTTGTTGAGGTGGTTTTGTGCGCGCCAGATGCAGAAGGGCAGGGCCTCACCAAGGTGACCCAAAATAATTTTGAGCTTGGGATACTCATCGAAAAGACCGGAGCACATAAGGCGCAGGGCGTGCGTTGCGGTCTCAACGCCGAATGCCCAGGGAGCGCCATGGATCCAGTAGTGGCCGTCAAGCGTGTGTGCGTTTTGCGGCATGGGCTCGCGAGGATGCATGTAGAAGGGGACGTCGAGCTTCTCCATCTCGGCCCAGAAGGGACGATACATGGGATCGTCAAGGTATACGTAGGAGTCAGGGTCGCCAATCTGGGAGTAACCGTTGGCGAGAACGCCTACAAAGCCGAGCTCCTCGATGCAGTAGTGCAGCTCCTCGATGGCCTTGTCCGGGTCTTGCAGCGGGATGGCTGCAAAGCCGCGGAAACGGTTGGGATGCGCCTGAATGGCGGTGGCGAGGTTCTCGTTGGCGATGCGGGCTACGCGTGCGGCCTCCTTGGGGTCGTGGATGGACTGGATGGCCGGGGAGTTCAGCGACAGGATCATCATGTCCATGCCGTACTCGTCCATCTGCTCGATGCGCAAATCACCCAGATCAAGCAGGCGCTTGGAGCGGATGTCTTGGGCACCGGTGCCCTCGAAGTAGATGTGGGAGCCGCCCATGGTCTCGGGAATGCCAAAGTGCTCTTCCAAACCGATCTTGTTATACATGGTGTCCTCCTTACAAAGGCATTTGCTTTGGCCAGGCTCCGAAAGCCCCCAGACGACTTTGGTCCTGGTTCCGTTGCGCCCACCTTACCAAAAGCACGTTGACTACCGAAAACGATAATTTTGAGGGGGTAGTAGCGTAGCGAAGAGGCATGCATATGGTGAATACGTGGGGCCACTATTCCATTTCGGAATAGGTATTAATGCCAACCTACGTATAATTAAGTGAGCGAGAGTTTTCTTTCCTTTTTAGGAGGTGTTCATGGACATCCGCGTACTGAAGGAGTTCGAGGAGTTCTCGAAGCACATGAACTTCAGCGCCACCGCGCGCTATCTGCACATGTCCCAGTCGGCCCTGAGCAAGCACATCGCCGAGCTTGAGCGAGAGTTGGGTTTCGAGCTTGTGCATAGGGACCGCAACCCCGCCCTGACCCCGGCGGGACTTCAATTTCTGCTGACGGCCCAAGAGATTCTGTATGAGCTCGACATCGCCATAGAGAAGTGTCAGCACATCGCCGGCAAGTGCAGGTATCGTTTGACCGTACACGATCCGCTGATTGACGCCACCATCGGCAACCAGGCAATACCCGTGTTTGTGAAATTTGCCCAAAACCACTCGAACGTGGACTTGGTGCTGCACACCATCAAGGGCGAGACGGTATCTGAAGCCCTGCACAATCGCTCGGTGGACGTGGGATATCTTATGGCGTATGGGGATGTGGATGAGACCATAGAGGAGAGGCGCCGCAAGGGCATCGTCGCACGCCCCATGCGCAACAGGCGCTTCTCGGTGTGGATGAGCACTGACAGCCCTCTTGCCCAAAAGGAGAAGCTCTACGTGGAGGATTTGGAAGACACGCAGATCTTCATTGCGGCGGACAGGCTGTTTGACGACTGGCGTGGCCTAATTGACAAGATGTGCCGAACCCACGGCTTTGTGCCAAAGATCAAGCTGCGCGTGACGCCTACCATCAACGGGTATCTGGCCATGAGCCTAAACGACGGCGTGATTTTGCTTTCCGACGCGTTCACCCAGGACCCGCGCTTTCTGATGCGAACCGACATGACGGCGCGCATCATAGAGGATGCCCACTACACGCTGTTTTACGTGGTGAGGGAAAACAGCACCAACCCAGCCATCCCCATATTCGTGGAGGAGATGACCGAGCAGGTGGCAGACGAGTACAAAAAGTACGCGTAGCGCGTGGGAGACCATTCGAGGAGGCAGACATGCTATTCGCAATAGGAATAATCGCGCTGATAGCCATCGCGGGTATCGCCATAACGATGTTTGTGGTGATGAAGCTGTACTGCAGCAAGTCGGTAACCACAAAGGTGCAAAACCACCTGGACAAGGACAAGAATTCCTGGTGGTAAGGGACACAAGGCTTACTAGAGGCAAGTCTACATAGCGATGTGCGGGGGGAGGGCCCTAAGGTGGCCGCCCCCCATTTGTTTTGGGTGAGTGAAGACGGAGCCCGCCCTAGGTATAGGGGTTACGTGAAAATTGGTTTTGAGCTACCAAAATCTTTGATTTGCAAATACCAAATAGATGGTGTAGCAGTTCCAACGAAATTTTAGTAAAGAAAATCTTCGCAACGGACTTCTATCTCAGCGACGCCAAGGCCTTCAAAGGCGTTCTCGACGAGCTTCCCAATGACCCGATGAGCTTGCAATGATCATTCTGGGCGTCGATTTCGAGGAAGAGATGGCCTGTATCGCCCACGTCTCGACGAGGTTGCCCGACGGCGTCTTCTCGTTCCGCACGCTGCCGTAGCGCGTGAGCATGCTACACCAGCTGCTTGGACCTCCTCGACGCCGCCACGGCGTCGTAGCGGGCCCTCGTCAGGTCCCCCAGCGACTCGACCCGGGTGGTCAGCACGTACACGGTCTTGAGCTTGCTGTCAACCTTGATCATCTCGGAGGGCAGCCTCTGCGCATCGCGCCTGTCGTCCTTGAGGAGCCTGTCCTCGGGGCTGCGCGGGATGCCGGTGACGGCGATCGCATCGCAGCTGTGGCCGAGACCCTGATGTCGCGGCAGGGCTGGAACCCGCACGAGCCGGACTCGTAGGCGAAGTAGACTGGGCCGGTGAGCCACGAGGTCGCCCGGCCGACGGCGTCGCCGGCCCCGACCTCTCCGGTCACCCTGCGGGACCGAGCCTCGCCAGTCGTGAGGTCGATACCCCTCATGAAGATGGAATTTCGTGTATCTGGAATACACGATTTTGCTGAAAAACGTGTACTTTGAATACACGAAATTCTATAATATCCTGTATTCCAGGTACACGTTTTTAATGCGAGGCATTATGAGAAGAGCCATCGAAGCCACCATCGAAACCTGGGCAGCGAAAGATTTCAGCCGCCCGCTGTTGATCCGCGGCGCTCGCCGCGTTGGCAAAACGCATGTCGCTGAAACCGTCGGCAGGCGAATTGCCGGCGACGCCTTCGTAAAACTCGACTTCCAAACCGATCTCAAGCTCATCGAGCCTCTGTTCGACGGCCCGACCGACGACGTCGACGGCATCATGACGCGCATCGCCGACTACAAGCGCATGCCCATAGAAAAAGAATCCGCCTTCATCCTTCTCGACGAGGTTCAATTGTGCGAACGCGCTTTGAACTCCCTGCGATTCTTCTCTGGTTCGGGTTGGCGCATCTGTGCGACAGGAAGCCAGCTCGGCGTTGCAACACGCAAGCGCAGGCTCCCCTTCCCCAGCGGAGTCCGCCAAGAAACCATGCATCCCATGACGTTCGAAGAGTTTCTCTGGGCGCTTGGCGAAGAACACATGGCAGAGGCGATTAGAACCCACGCGCAAACGCTTGAACCATATGCATCCCATCACCTTGCATCGCATTATTTCCGCCTTTACCAGGCAATCGGAGGAATGCCAGCGGCAGTTTCCGCATATCTGCAGCAGCAATCGATTGATGACGCGCGCATCGAGCAGCGCGAAATTGACCAAACGTACACTGCCGACATGACCGACCCCGACAATGGCATCAGCGGCATAGCGGCGCGCAAAGTGTGGAAGTCGATTCCGGCGCAGCTCATGCGTTCGTCCACGAAGAAGTTCAAGTATTCGGAAGTTGAACGGGGCGGGCGGCGCGCGAAATTGATGGAGCCACTTGAATGGCTCGAAGGAGCAGGAGTTATCTCCTTAAACGAAATGACCGAATGCGTTGCTGCCCCTCTGATTCCGTTTGATGAAGAGGAAGGCAGCTTTTTCAAAGTCTATCTAGCGGACACAGGGCTTATGTTCTACAAGCTTGGGATAAACCCTCGGCTTTGGCTCGAAGCGGAAGAGCTCGGCGCTGCGGTTGCCTCTTCCGATTTCAGGGGCGCATTGGCGGAAAACTCCACAGCGCAGGCCTTCTCGTCCAACGACCTCCAAACGTTCTATTGGACGCCGCCGAGCTCTTGGAAGGCAACGGGCGAGCTGGACTTTCTCCTTCAAACCGACCGCATGGAAGTAATCCCCGTGGAAGTCAAGTCCGCGCGAAACGTCCGGGCGAAAACGCTGGCCTCGTTCATGGAGAAAGCGTATTCCCCCTACGCATACATTCTTTCGGGGAATGACTTTTCGCGCAGCAAAACCGAGTCCGGAAACGAGCTGCGGCATCTGCCCCTCTACGCCGCCTACTGCCTCGACGTAGGATTTTTGCGCAGCGAGCTTTAACGCATCGGCGCCACGACTCCGTCAAAGCTGCGTTTCTCGCCGCACTCCTCGTTTAACCGATGGGGAAGGCCATGATGATATTTCGTGTATCTCGAGTACACGATTTTGATGAAAAACGTGTACTCGAGATACACATTTTCTCACTATTGAGCGTCTGAATCGGAGACGAGCTGCGACACGAGCCTCTCCATACCGGCGCTCGAGGGCGCTTCGGAGTTTCCGTCACATCCCTCGACAAGCGTCGCACCGACGACTGCCACCAAGATGACGCCCGCGCCGAACGAGAACGAGCCGCCGTTGCAGCACAGAAGATACAGCCCGCCGGCGACCGCCACCTGGAAGGGAATCATCGCGCGGGGGTAGCGCACGTGACGTACGACCTGGGCAATGAACGGGGCAAACACCACAGGAAGCACCGCGCTTCTCCCGTGGATTCAGGAAGTGTGCGCGAGCGAGCGCAGGCTCGAGGCGCATCTTGCGGACTTGAAGCAGCTGGAAGAAGGGTCGCTTCATATCGTCGCGTTCGCGAGCGCGCTCACGCAATGGCTGCCGCAGATAACGAAGCGCTTCACCGAGGCGCACCCGCATATCGATCTGCGCATCACCTGCTGCGATGACCAGGCACAACTTGAGCACATCGCGAAATCGCGCTCGCGCAGAAATCGAGCGAGACGGCGTCGGGCGCTGCGCGGGCCTTCATCAAGTGCACGAAAGACTGGATCCGCGAAGCCTACGAAAGCGAACCCGAGGCACTGTTGATTTAGGGGCATCAAAAAACGAGGCCGGG
>USJP01000026.1 GCA_900555105.1 uncultured Coriobacteriaceae bacterium
GCATGGGTGCCTCCTCATCACTGACTATAAGAAACTCAAGCAAGTCGCCGGCGACCTCGTGGGACGATAAGGCGAATATGGGGTATGCTTGCTAGGTTTTGTCCAGAGCTGGGCTGCAGTGGGCGGCTCGGCAGATGAGGGGAGACCCATGAGCAACAAGGGCAAGAAGGTCAAGGTTCACTACACTGGCACGCTTGACGACGGCACAAAGTTCGACAGCTCGCGCGACCGCAACGAGCCCATCGAGTTCACGTGCATGGCCGGCCAGATGATTCCCGGTTTCGACAAGGCCGTCGAGGACATGCAGGTCGGCGAGGTGCGCGATGTGCATCTCGAGCCCAAGGACGCTTACGGCGAGTCCAACCCTGCCATGATGATGCATGCCAAGGTGGGCCAGAAGCTCTATGTCTTCATGGGCAACCGTCCTGTGCCTGTGACGATCAAGTCCGCTGAGAACGGCGAGGTCGTGCTCGACGCCAACCATGAGCTGGCTGGCCAGGCGCTCAACTTCAACATCGAGCTCGTTGAGGTCGAGGACTAAAACAAGCTGGTAGATTGTGCTGCCAAGAGCCGGTCCACGTGCGATAAGGCGCGGGCCGGCTCTTTTGTTTGTGCTTGCACGCTGTGACGGGCTCTTGCCTGGTGCATGGCGGCGTATGGTGCCCGCCCGGGCGAAATGATGGTCAGTTGGGGTGACTGAGCGCCGGCGGGCCTTCAATACCGAAAGGCCATGTGCGCAATCGGCGGTCCGTCGAGGCAAAGCGGGCTGGTGGACTTGCGGAGAAAAAGTATCCTGTCGCTTACAAATAGGTAACCGTATGATACTCTTGCTTCTGGATTGTTATGACCGACTTACTTACGGAGGCCTCCATGCAAGCCGAGACTGCCGATATGAGCCTTGACACCGTGGCCCCCAAGCGCAGGCGCCTGACGCAGATTCCCATCGTGCGGCATCTCCTTGTCGTGCTCGGCTTTTTCTTTGCTGCCCTTGGAGGTATTGGCGTCGTTTTGCCCATCTTGCCCACAACGCCGTTCCTCCTGCTTGCGGCTGCATGCTTCGCCAACGGGTCTGAGCGCTTTCATAGCTGGTTCTGCTCCACGAAACTTTATAAGAACCATCTTGAGTCGTTCGTGCGGCATCGCAGCATGCCTATGAAGACCAAGCTCTGCATTTGCATTCCCGTTTCCACCATGCTCATCGTTCTTGCCGTCGTGACGCCCGTGCTGCCCATGCGCATCTTCCTTGCGGTGCTCATCGCGGTGAAGTGGTGGTGCTTCATGGTTTGGATCAAGACTGAGCCTGCGGCTTAGGGGCTGGGGCGCGCGCTTCTCGTCATTTTCGTTTTCGGGGGGTCTTCGGGTCTTTCGTGATGCGGCGTGCTATGCTTCATCCCTTGCACCTGCTTGTTCTGGTTTGACCCCTCGGAGGAGCCCGCCCCATGTCTGCACGCTTTTCTCTCGACAGCCTGCCTACGTCTGTCTATAAGATTCTCATTGTCATAGCTACGGCCATCTGGGGCGTTTCGTTTGTCTTTATGAAGGACGTGGTGAGCGTCCTGCCGCCTGCGTGGCTGCTGGGCATTAGGTTTACGTGCGCGGGCATCATCTTGTTGCTGATCCTGCGCAAACGTGTGGCCGCCGGCTTCAACCTGCGCTTTTTGGGGATGGGCGTTTTGCTTGGCGTGCTCGATTTCAGCGCCTTCCTTACGCAGACGATTGGCCTGCAGTACACCACTCCGGGTATTAACGCATTCCTTACGGCAACCTATTGCGTGATCGTACCGTTTATCTGGTGGCTTGTGGCGCGCCGCCGTCCCACGGTATGCAATATCGGCGCCGCGTTGCTTGCGGTGGGCGGTATTTGGCTCGTGTCGGTGAGTTCGTCGGGCGAGGGCCTTACCATGGGCTTCGGTGAGGCGATGACGCTGGTGGGTGCCTTCGCCTTTGCGGCTCACATTGTCGCCGTGTCCAAGTGCGCCCAGTATGCTGACGCCCTCGCGCTCACTGCGATGCAGTTCATCTCCGAAGGCCTGCTCGGATTTGTGAGCGGTGCCCTCACGGCGCCCGCGCCCGAGCTTTCGGTTTTCACGCCGAACATCATCGCCCAGATGGCGTTTCTCATTCTGCTTGCCTCGGTCTTTTGCTTCGGCGCGCAGAACCTGGCGCTTGCTCACGTGCCTCCGGCGCAGGCATCGCTGCTGCTGAGCCTTGAGTCGGTCTTCGGCGTGCTGTTCTCTGTCATCATGACCGGCGAGCAGGTGACCCCGAGGCTCCTTCTTGGCTTCGTCCTCATCTTCGCCGCCATCACGGTGAGCGAGGTGCTTCCTATCAAGAAGAAGGAAGTGCCTGGCGAGGCTGCGGGGGAGTAGGGGCGGACGAGGGGGCCTCTTGCTTGCAGGGCGCGTTCGCTCTTGGCTACATCGCTGGTCAGGACGCCGCTCAGCAGGAGCCCCGGGAGTAAAACTAAGGCTCAAGTAGAGAGTTGCGGTAGATAGAGGTAGGGATAAAGCCCTCGGTGTCGCAAGATGACGCCGGGGGCTTTTGGTGTGGGTGGGGGCGTGTTGTGGAGAGGAGGCGACATAGTCCCTGTGACTGCAGCTCTGCAGGGCTTTAAACTACTCGTTGCTTGTCATCCCGGTGGGCGGAACGGTGCTATAGGCGAGCTCTAGCAGCTCCTGTCTCGAGTGCACCTCAAGCTTGCGGTAAATGCGCCGCATATGCGTCTTGGCGGTATTCTCTGAAATGGAAAGGCGTTCCGCAATTGTCGGCGCTGTGAGGCCAAGTAGGACGCATTTGAGAATTTCTGTTTCGCGCTCAGTAAGTTGGGGGTGTTGTGCGGCGACGGCTTGTGCGCGGCAAGCGGCAATCCGCTCTTCATCGACTTGATCACCTTCAAGACGGATAGTGAGGGGGCCTTCCTGCGATGTGCGCATAACGATATTTGAGATGATAAGCAGGACATACAAAATGACGGCTGTTGCCAAGGCAAAGCTGGTCGCATCGCACGCAATCAAGTTCTGTACAAATGCTGCCACTTACTATGCTGAGCATCACGACGAGGGACGAGGAACAAAGTACGAGGTGCGCGGGCTTAATTAGTTGCGGCCACCGAGCGACTTGCATCAAGCCTGCCACCAGATAGGCGTAGACGAATGCGAAAAGTCGTCCTGCTGCTGCAAATGAATCGGCCAGCAGCAGTGCGCCTGGGGCTGTAGGGGCAAAGACCACGATGAGCATGGAAGCTCCGAATAGTGTGGTGATAACCAGGGGGCAGGCAGCAGTGAGGTGCTTGCGCGTTAGGGCGACGGATGCAACGAAGATCAAGCACTTCACAATCATGATTTCTAGATTGAAGTTCAGCAGCTCGTCGCTGTGAAACGAATTGAACTTAAACCCGGTGATATTGGTGTACAGAATGGCAAAGAAAAACGTCACAAGACAGACGATGAAAGCGTGCTGAGCCTTGCGTTTAGCAAGAGCGTTTACAACGTTTGCCTGCTTTTCGGTCTTCTCCCATGATTCGGGAAGATGGGTCATGAGTTTCCCGACGCACAGAGCAAAGGCGACGGGAAGCATGCAGAGCACGCCGAGGACGGCTGTTTTGGGAATCAGGTTGGCAAGAAGGGCGCCAGCAAGTTGGCATGCCGCTGCAACGAGTAGTGCAGGGGCTATTATGTCGCCCGGAAAGGTTTGCCACAGGGCGTCAATGAGAGATACTGCACCGAATGCAAAGCCGACGCCGGCAAGTGCGCCTCCGGCAAGGATACATGTGGCATGTGCAGGAAAGAACAGCGTGACAATTGATCCTGTGCACATGCAAATGCAGGCGATTATGAGCAACAGCTGCCAGGCGGGGCGCGTCTGTTCCCCTGCTTTTTCTGTGCGGTGCCGCTGGGCAGTTCTTGTCTGTAGCAAGTTGCGGATGCAACAAATTGCCGATGTTGCCATCAGGGTTGCAATAAACACGAGCCAGCCTACGTCTGTTCTTTCATTGCCCAGGATGGTTGCTGAAAGTTCTGGGGCCGCGGGCATGACGGAGCGAAAGAGAAGCTGTTGCCAAAATAGAAGCAACCCGGTGGCGCATCCGGCTGCAACTGTGATGCGATGATTGCCGTGGTTGCGCTGGCGAGTTGACAATTGTGTTGCTGTACCCATCGTTTCCCTGCAATCGAAGACGTACTCAAACGGGGGTGATTTGTCACCCGCTGCTGTAATCACGTCCGCCATGGTACATGAACCAGGCGGTGAATTTCTATGGTAGAAGCGTCATTGGGCGAAGTGCTCTGCATTCGATGCTTTGCGGCGCATGGGCCCACCATGGGGTTCACACGAAGGGATATGCCATGAGTACTGATATGAATCGTCGTTCGTTTGTTATGGCAGGTGCTTGCGCGGGTGCCGCTGCGGCTATGGCTGGCACAGTGAGTGTTGCCCTGGCAGATACCGCCGCTGCTACGGCGTCCGATATGGTGGAAGATGGCCTTGTCCTTTCGGCTCCGCTTGAGGAGGAGCGTGCCTTCAAGTCTATTGAGGTCGTTGATGGCGGCGAGGAGGCTTCCTATGATGTTGTTGTCGTGGGTGGCGGTACCTCAGGCATCTGCGCGGCCCTCGCGGCGGCACAGGGCGGCGCAAAGACGGTTATTGTTGAAAAGACTGGCATGACGGGCGGTATGGGCAACCTGTCTAGGATGATTGCCGGCGCTCAGTCCAAGCTCCAGCAGGAAGCCGGTCGTGACATCCAAGTCAATGATCTGTATGCCGTCATGCGCGATCATTTCCTCTACACGAACAACCTCGCGCTTGTCCGTCGTGTTCTTGACGCTTCCGGCGAGAACATTGACTGGCTGGCAGAAAACGGCCTGGCACTTATGTGCGAGCCCGAAGAGCTTAACCTGCAGCCAGGTCTGCCTCGCGTTCAGGAAAAGTGCGCGCACATGATGCAGGGCTCTTCGCGCGATGAAGCCGAACCCAACGATGCGACGGAGGGTAATCTCAAGGGCCTGTATAACACCTACATTGAAGATTACGCCGGCGAGCTCATGCTTGAGACGCGTGCTGTCAAGCTGCTGCCCGGCGAAGATGGGCTGAGCATCGAGGGCGTTGTCTGCCAGACGGCTGATGGCGGCCAGCTGACCCTTAAGGCAAAGGCTGTTGTGCTCGCTGCCGGCTCGTGGGATGGCAATACCGCCTACCTGCGCAATGTCCTTGCGAGCGTCGACAACTTTATCTTGAGCTCCGGCGGCGCAACGTACCAGTCGGGCGACGGTGTGTATCTGGCCGAGCAGGTGGGTGGTCACCGTTGGATTAATACACCCGTGTGGCATCAGGTGTACTATGCCAACCCCGATGGCACGGTCAACTGGGATTGGACCAATGCCGAGGACCAGGCTTCGTTGCGTTATAACGCCGACCTGGTGTGGGTGAACGCCGAGGGCGTGCGTTATGTGGATGAGGGAGTGTCCGGCGCCTTTGCCCAGCGCGGAAGTGCGGCTTTCTGCCAGGGCGGGTTCATGTGGCTTGTTTTTGACCGTGCAGCCCTTGAGGATATCGAGGCCAATGGCACTTCGGCAGCCATTCCGTCCATCAACACCATGGAGCCTGGCAGCGGTGTTCTTAAGCGCGTGGAGGATGCCGTGGAGGCAGGCAGTGCCCTTGCGGCGGACACGCTCGAAGAGCTTGCAGAGAAGGCGGGCTTCGATGCCGCGTCATTTGCGGACAGCATTTCGACCTACAATGACGCGGTTGAGCAAGGCGAGGACAAGCTCTTCCTCAAGGACCCGGCGCACCTTGTGTATCCCATTGCAACGGCGCCCTTCTATGCCGTGCGTCTTGCATGTAACAATGAGGGTGGTTCGCTTGCCGGTGTTCGTGTCAACCAGGACCTCAAGGTGTGTCGCAAGGACAACGGCAAGGCGTTTGCCAACCTGTTTGCAGTTGGGCAGAACTCCTCTGGCTTCTTCGGGTACGGTTCCTACGTGGACATCATGGGCATGACCATGGGCTATGCAACCGGCTCGGGCCGTCTGGCGGGTATCGCAGCTGCCGAAGTGGCTGCTGAACGCTAAGTTATTAAAAGCTCCCGGGTCTCGGCGCGTTTGCGTTCGAAAGGCCCGGGAGCTTCGACTTTGATGGGAGCGGGGCTTTTGAGGGGCAGCGTTATGGCGCTAATTATGGCGAGCCACAAACCAGCGATTAGTTAAGCGGCCTCGCACGTTTCCTCACGGCATCAAGAAACGCCAGAAGAGCGGGATTGGTGTCCCCCAGTCGATACAGGATGTATCGCGTGGTGATGATGGGCTCACTGCATGGGATAAGGGCGAGATTCGGATTCTGGAGGTAATAGGCCTCCGGTGTGGATGCGGCGCTTTCCACGACAATAAAAACCTCGTTTGCCCCCAGTCTCATAAGACCGAGGTTTTCAACCCCTTCAAGTTCATGCGGCCGGGATTTCATCGTGAAGCCACGCGCCTCGAAAAGTTTGGCAATATCTGGCTGGCATCTGCCGAATTCAGGGTTGAGGGGAAAGACAAAGCCACAATCGGCAAGGTCGGACAGCCTAAGGCTCGGTTTCTGAGCGAGAGGATTGCTCTTCGGCAGGGCGAAGAAAATGCGCTCTTGGCAGCCCGGAAGTTCGCATATGCCAAATCCATCCGATTCGCCGACGGGGCAAACTGCCTGTTGATCGGTGGTGCAAACAACGATTCCCGCATCCACTGTTCCACGCAATACTGCCTCGCCCATTGTGTCGCCGGGGTGAAGCGATTCCCTCACCACGCTGAAACCAGGATGTAGACGTTGCACCTCGTCAACAACGTCCGCAAGAAAGGCCTGGACAAGAGGGGATTTGCGATAGCGCTCGATAACGAGCGTCGCCTGGGGCCCGTTGCCGATTGAGCGCATGCGGCGGGCAAGATTGTCTTCAAGTGCCAGCAATTCGGAGGCGCTGCCCAAGAGCTCGCTGCCGCCGTATGTGAGTCTCAGGGAACTCGCGTTGCGGTCAACTAGGGGGCATCCCAACTGATGCTCGAGCTCGGCTATATGTCGGCTCAGCGTGGGCTGTGAAATATTGAGCGCCCGTGCAGCGGCGGTAAAATTGAGATAGCCAGCAAACGTAACAAATTCCCGCAGATATCCGGTATCCATCCTGTCTTGCAGCCCCCTTGGCTCCGTTGTCAGGGCGAATGATAACAAATTGCTTGTTGCTTGCTATGCGTAATATGAATAGCGCTCCTTCACCTATGCTGGCGAGTCTCTCGTTGTTTGCATTTGGGAGATGCAGGCGTACGGGTATACCTTGTATGCGTGCGGCAAAGGGGTGCCGTGCGAACTTTTCGAGAGGGCGCGGACGGGTGCCCTCGTGAATAGGGAAGGGGAATTCAATATGGAGACGATTTCACGCAGGGGTCTGCTCAAGGGTGGCGCCGCTTTGACGGCTGGCACGCTGGTTGTTGGTGGCGCGACGCTCGCTCTCGCCGATGAGACGAAGCCCGCATATGAGTACGCAAAGTTCCTTTCCGAGGCACCGACCAACCAGATTGAGACTGAAGTGCTTGTTATTGGCGGCGGCGGTGCTGGTGTCTGTGCCGCACTTGCTGCTTCCGAGCAGGGCGCGAAGGTCGTTCTGTGCGAGAAGTCCGGCGTGCTTGGTGGCGCTACCATCATGAGCAGCGGCAAGATTCCCGCAGTTGGCACGGCGCAGCAAGAAGAGGTTCTTGCTGAAAATGATGAGATCGACAGCATTGGCGCTTGCGTTATGGACATCATGCGTCCGAGCAACTACAGCGTTCGCCCCGATCTTGTCTACACCGTAGTGGAAAACTCCAAGGACATGATTGAGTGGACCGAAAGCTACGGTGTCACGTGGACGGTTGATGCGGGCCTGTATTATGGACAGACGGCGCATCGTATGCATACGGCTGACGGCGCGGGCGCCGGTCTCACCACGGCGCTCATCGATGCCATGGAGGCTGACGAGAACATTGTCGTTAAGACCGATTGCGAGATCAAGGGCCTGCTTCTGGATGATTCCGGTGCTGTGGCCGGTGCGTATGGCGTGGATGCCGACGGTGCCGACGTGGCATTTGTTGCAAATAATACCGTGCTCGCCACCAGCGGTTTTGGCAACAACGACGAGATGATTGCCAAGTACTGCCCCGAAGCGTCTGCTGCCTATCGCATGGTAGCCCCCGGCGCCACGGGCGAGGGCATCAAGTGGGGAGCCGAGCTGGGCGCTTCTCTTGAGAAAATGGGTGCGTATCAGGGATATGCTTGGCATGGAGCCGACGACGACACGGTGCTGGGTCAGGACCTTGCCAACAACGGTGGCATTGCCATCAACGCCGAGGGCAACCGTTTCATGAATGAATATGGCGGTTACTCCGAGCTTACGCCGCATATTCTTGCCCAGACTGATCACATCTGCTACCTGTGTTTTACTGACGAGCAGGCTTCCAAGAGCGCTAAGTTCGAGGCGTTCAAGGAGGCAGGCATCGTATACGAGGGCGCTGACGAGGCTGAGCTTGCGGCTGCCATTGGTGTCGATGCCGACAAGTTGGCATGGGCATTTGCAGACTACCGCAAGGGCATCGAGCGTGGCGAGGACCGCTTCAACCGTACGCATTTGCCGGCCGGCTTCGAGGGCCCGTTCTACGCAATCAAGGTAACTGGTGAGATTCGTCACACCCAGGGTGGCGTGAAGACGGACGGGTCACGTGCTCAAGCAAGACGGTTCGCTCATTGACGGCCTCTATGCGGCCGGCGGTTGCACGGAGGGCTTCTCCTCGGGAGCCGGTGCGGCGTACATGAGCGGTAACGGCCTCATCCAGGCCCTGGTGTACGGCAAGCTTGCGGGTATTGGCGCAGCGACCGAAAAGCGCGGAGAGGCTCAGCTCGTCACCTGGGAGAAGACTGAGAAGGACGCGTATATCTAAGCGGAACCCGTGTCTGACCAGGTGAAATGCTGATATAAACCGATGGGCCCGGCGTGATGGGGACGCGTGAGACACGCGATTCTCGTCGCCGGGCCTGTTGCTTCCAGCGGGGTTGCACGGAGTGCACGGGCCACACGTTTCTGGCTGGCGCTGAGGGCGCCACTCCGGGGTCGCTCGATAGGCGGGAGTTTCATCCGCCTATGTCTGCGGTTCTTCCCCCCAGCAGCTTTTTGCATTCATCCAATAGGCCCCACCGTGCGCACAGATCCAGCAAGAATTCACGTGCAGGGCTGTTGATGTCGCGCTTGAACAGGATGCAGCTGGACATGGCCCGCTCGTTGAGAGGGTTATCAACCAAGGGACGCATTGTCAGCCCCTCGGCAAGGAGGCCGCGCACAACGGTGTCTGTACCGATGAAAACATCGTTGCATGAGGCGATGATTGCGCGCATTGAGTTGCGGTCGACGTTGGTGTACTTGAAACGGATTCCGCGTGTTGTGTAGTAGGGCTGATAGAGTCGCCGTAGATAGGCGCTTGGTTGTATGGCGGTCGCATCGCGTAGACCGGAATCAAAGCTGATAGTGTCGTAAGCAACCAAAGGGTTGTCCTCGCCCATCAGTACGGCCGCTTCGTTTGTCCCTACGAGGATTTCGCACAGCTCGTATGAGTCTGGCGGTGTGACCGAAAAAGCCAGGTCGAGTGACCCTTCTTGCAGCAGGTCCCATATCTCGTCAAAGTCGTTGTCTCGTGTTTCGATTGAAATGTCTGGATGTGTGCGCCGGAAGGAGTAAATAAAGCGTTTGTCCTGGTAGTTGCAATAGATATCGCGTAGGCCAATACGAATCGTTTGCGTGGTCGCTGGCCGAAGACTTTGAATCTGGTCGAGAAAGCCATCCCATAGTTCATCCTGTGCGTCAAGGCATTCCTTTAACAGCGCACCTGCTTGGGTGAGTGAGACGCCCCTTCTGGTGCGTCTGAAGAGCGAAACACCCACCTCTTGTTCGAGCGCGGCAATGCTTTTCGAGAGACCCTGTCTGCTTATGTGCAGCTGTGTCGCCGCCTTGCCTATGTTTTCGGCTCGACTAAGCGCTAAAAAATATGAACGCTGTTCCTCGCGCATGCTTTCCCCCTACGGCGTGCTGTCAACCGTTGATTGACAGCATACGCTTTTTTCGTTTCTTCCCCAAGCCCTCGGCGGGGGAGTAGGGTAGGGCTGTTGGGTACGGCGCCTGTTTTGTGGCCGCAAGGGGCGGG
>USJP01000027.1 GCA_900555105.1 uncultured Coriobacteriaceae bacterium
CAAGTTCGGCGTCGGCCGGGTGGCGAGCCTCCAAAGCGCAGGTGGGGCACACCGTGGCGCACGTGCCGCAACCAACGCACAGGTCGGGGTCGACGTTGACCGCACCGTCCTCCACGCTGATGGCGCCCGACGTGCACGCCTGCGCGCAGCGCATGCAGCTCGCGTGACGGTTGCGCACCACAACGCAGCGGTAGGGGTACACGTTGAGGTCGGAGCTCTGCAGACGCGCAAGCAGCGCGGCGGCCGAATCGACCTTAGCCATCCTCACGCACCCCCTCGCACTCATGAGCCTGCCTGGCAGATGCGCCAGCCTTGGGCAGGAACGGAACGGAAATCGCATGCGCCGGGCACGCCTCCACGCAGGCACGGCACTTCACGCACTCGTTGATGGCCACGGGGCTCTCGGCAAGGTTGCGCAGGTCGATGCCCTCGGGGCACGCCGCATGGCAGCGCCCGCAATGCGCGCCGCACGTCTCCTCCAGGCACATGTCCTTGTCGATCGTGGGCACGACCGTGCGGTTGCCCTTCGACACGAGCGACATGAGGGCGCCGAGCGGGCAGATGCGGTGGCACCACTTGCGGGCAAGGAACAGCTCGGCAATGAGCAGGGCGGGCACCACGAGAAGCGCCCAGGAAACAGAGCCGCCGAACAGCCTCAGTACCAGGAAGATGGTGGCAAAGGTGAGGCCAATGGGGCAGATGAGGCAAAACACCGGGAAGCCGAACACGGCAGCGGACAAAAGCGTGCCGCCCAGCACGAAATGACGGCTGTCAACGGCCTTGCCGCGCGCCTTGGCGCAACCCGAGCAACCCTGCGAGCAGGAACCCTTCTCCTTGCCGGCTGCAGCCTTGCGGCCGCCCTCGCAATCACCGTCGCGCAGACCCAGGATGCGCTCGACAAAAGGCACCGAGCAGATCCATGAGCAGAAGGCGCGTCCAAACAGCAGGATGAGCGCCAAAGCGATGACGAGGCTGATGAGCACGCGCGGCACGAGCGTCTTGCTCGCAAGCAAGCTCGAAAGCGCGCCCATAGGGCAGATGGCCGAGATGGACTCCCACCCGAACGCCGAGATATTGCCCAGTGGCACCATGGCGACGAAGGCAACGGCGCACACGAGCAGCACGAGGGCCGGCAGGGCGCGGCGGAACTTCGTGAGGCCGCCGCCGCGCTTCTGACCCGGCTGTGGCTTGTAGCTGGCACGCTTCTCCTTGGAGGCGACGGTCTTTCCGTCCGAGGCAGGCTCGCCCGCGGGCGCGGCCTGAGGCTTACAGCTGGCACGCTTGGCCTTCTTGGCAGGCGCGTCAGCCCCGGCACCGCCTGCAACCTGCGGCTTGTAGCTCTTTTTCTTCTCCATGGCCCTACACCCCCCCCGCCTCGTCGACGTTCACAATGATGATTGCCCTGTGCGCCGTGCCGCTCACCATGGAGCCGGCACGCATCGAGGGGCACACATACTCGCAGGCACCGCAACCGTTGCACTTCTCGAGGTCGAGGTGCGGACGCTTCGCGTCGTCGAGCGTGATGGCGTCGAGCTCGCAGGCGTCGTAGCAGTCGCGGCAGCGCGTCATGCGGTAGGCAAGGCACCAGTCATGCGTGAGCAGGGGCTTGCCGATCACCACGTCGCGCCTCTTGGCTCCCTCGTCGAGACGCAGGGCACCGGTAGGGCAAGTGAGCACACAGCGGGGATGCCCGTCGTTTTCCTCTTCGCAGAAGTCGCACCAACCCGAGTGAAAGTCCATCCGCGGGGTGCGCAGGTTGAGGAAGCCGTCCTCAATGCTCGCCGGGGAAATCGCCTTGCGCGGACATGCCTCGAAGCAGCGCTGGCAGCGTACACACAGCGACAGCAGTCTCTCGTCATCCTGACCACCCGGCGGGCGCAGCACGTCGTCGGCGGGCAGACAGGTGGCAAGCGCGCCCAACCCGAGGGAGCCGGCCACACAAGCAAGGCCCACAACGGCGTTTCGCCTGGTCACACCCTTCTTTTCTTCATCCATAGCTCTTAAGCTCCTCCCAAACCGTCCCTGAACCAAAACGGGAAATCGTTGCCACGCGGCACACGCAGGGCCCCGTGCGGCGCAGGACCTGGGTCCAGCACCGCCGTCAACCGCCGGGCCGCCGCAACGATTCCGAGTGGTGCCTAGGCGGCCTGGGCGCCGTCGAGAAGCTCGGCGAGAAGCTCTCCCTCGGTCTGCACGAAGCCCAGCGTGAGCTCGGCAAGACCGCGATAGAGCTCGGTCTCGGAGAAACGCAGCATGTCGGCCACGAGCATGGGAACCCAGTTGGCCAGGTGCTCGGCCACAAAGTCGCGCTGTGTGGAGAGCATCTCAACGGCGGCGTCCTCATCGCCCTTGCGAAGCGCCGCCGCGGTGCGCTGGCACATCACCTGCATGAACTCGAGCTCAACGGCGATGTGGTCCTCGCACTCGCGCCAGTGCTCGTCCTTCTTGAGGTTGTTGGCGCGATAGACCGCTAGCACCTCGGAGCGGGCCTGCTGCATCATGAGGCGCTTCTCAGAGGTGTGCACCGACTCATAGGGGTAGGCGGCGGAGTGGCCATTCACGCCGTGGCCGATGAAAACGCGCACGTAGTCGCGCGCCAGGTCGAGCAGGGCCGGCTCCCAGACGCTCGTGAGGTAGCGGTGCATGAGCTCGTAGCCGGCGTCGACATGGGCGTTGCCCGTGTTCTCGGGAAACGTCATGCCGCGCAGCTGGGTGAGCAAAGGGCCGTCGACCTCGACGCGGAACAGGCGCGCAAGCAGGCCGTAAGTGTCGGCGCGGCCGTCCATGGCGCTGGCGAGCTCGGCGAGTTCAGGGGAAACGACGGGTGCGGATGCGGTCATGGTCTCTCTCCTTACGTGGGGGTGTGCTAGGGGACGTACACGACTGTCGGGCCGCGCGATCAGCTTGGCGCGGGACAGAAATCGGGCAGATGCGGGCTACTCGGCTGCGATGCCGTGCTTCTCGAGGTAACGACGGCCCAGATCGGTGGCATTCCAACCACCGTCGTGCCAGCTCAGGGCCTCGCGGTTCTCCAACAGCTCGATGAAGTGGTTCGAGTAGCGGCGGGGCTTCTGCACAAGCGGGTCGTCATCGACAATGGCGTCAATCTGGGGCTTGGTACGGGGCTCCTGCGCGCAGAAGGCGAGCACGCGCTCATACACAGGCAGGTACACGCTCTCGGTGTCGCTCGCGAGCAGCTCCTCGAGCGCCGATCCCTCGCGATGTGCGGCGAGCACCGTGAGGCCCTCGTCGGTCGAGGTCCAGTACGTCGTGGGGTGCGCGGCGGACATGTGGGCTTCAGCCTCGCCGTCGCAGTCCTGCTCGGCAGGCAAATCACCCTCGCCCTGCTCCTCGGACGTCTCAGGCTCCTCGGTGCGGCTCACAAGCGCACCGGCGCGCTCAAGGATGGTGCACAGCGACTGGGGCGTGTAGACCGAGCGGTTCTCCGCCTGAGCCTGCTTCACGAGCTGGGCGACCTCCTCGCTGGTGTGCTCGTCGCAGCAGAACTCGATGATCTGCAGGAACACCGGCTTGCGGCCGGGGTTGCGGTGCAGCAGCTCCTCGATGGCGTCCTGGGCACTTGCAAAGCGGTCCTTGTCAAAGACGCTCTTTACCTTTACCTCTTCGGGCATCTCCGCCATGACCGGCAGGTCGACGATGCCGTCCTCGTCGGGGTCGACGCCATCCTGCGCGGGCTCAAAGTCATCGGCCAGCGGGTCGAACACGCCTTCGTCCTCATCGAGGAAAAACTCATCCAGGTTCTCTTGTGCCATCTTTCCATCCACCCTCTCCAAAACGCGACGCTTGGCGTTTGTTGCTCGTGCGAGCGCACCGACAGATGCACGCACGCCCGCAACGTCTATGAGGCTCACGATATGGTCAGGCTGGGCTCACCCTTCGTATCGACGGGATGATTGGAGGTGGATTTAGTTCGCTCATTCAAGCGGGATGAGGTCGCGACCAGGGATTTTGTACGCAATCATCCTTGGATGAAGCAAATGATATGCCCTATTACATTTTTGAAAATGGGTGCTATCCTGCCATGAGCAACGCACGAGTCAGCCCCAGTCAGAAAGCGCAGCAATGGACAGCGACGTCTCAAGTCCCACAGCAATCCCCTCCCCCACCCCTCGCGCCACCTTTTTGGGCATGGGCGCAGTTGTGGTATGGGCACTCATGGCGGGGTTGGTCAAACTCGTCTCCATGGGCTTCGGCGCCACGCTGGGAACGGCCTTGCTGTACACGGTCGCGGCAACGGCACTGCTCATCGTACGACCGCCCAAGCTCAAGACCATCCCGCGTCGCTATCTGCTCATAGGCGGGGCGCTCTTTGTGAGCTACGAGTCCGTGTTCGCCCTTGCCATCTCCATGACAACGAGTTCCATGCAGGCGGTCGAAGTGAGCCTCGTCAACTATCTGTGGCCCACGCTCACCGTGCTTTTCTGCGCGGCAGCCTCAGGAAAGAAGGGTGCCGTGGGGCGTGTAATACCGGGCGCCATCATCGCAACCGCCGGCGTCATGGTGGCTGTGGGCGGCAACGCCGGCTTCACGCCCGCCCAGCTCGCTGAGCACCTGGGCGCAAACCCCGTCCCCTACCTGCTCACCCTCATCGGCGCCGTCATCTGGGCGCTCTATTCCACCGTCACTCCCAAAATCTCGCAGGGCGCCGACGCCACGTCGCTCTTCTTTGTCGGCGTTGCCACCACGCTGTGGGTGGTCTTTTTCATCTCTGGCCCCTACCTGCCCGAACAGGTGCCCTCCGCACCTGCGATTGTCGCCCTCCTGGCGGCCGCGGCCTGCGTGGCAAGTGGGTACACCCTGTGGGGCCACGGCCTCATCAAGGGCGACGTACGCAAAATGGCCGCCTTCTCCTACGCGGCCCCCGTGCTTTCCACACTGGCAAGCTCCATCTTGCTCGGCGTCTCGCTCAACCCCATCTACTGGGCGGGCACCGCGGCCGTCTTTGTGGAATCGCTCCTCAACTGGCGCGCGGGGTAAGACGCAGGGTAATCAACTAGGACCCAGTGGCGCCCATACGCATACTCTCTCCAGGCGCTATACTCTTCCCCGACACGGAAGAAGACATATATCTAGGTGAACGCCGGGAGATGAACACATGGCACGGACGATATCCATTGGGGCGCAAGGCTTTGCCGACATCCGTGAACACAACGACTTCTATGTCGACAAAACCGGCTTTATCTCCCAATGGTGGAATTCGTCTGATCCCGCCACCCTTATCTGCCGCCCCCGCCGCTTTGGCAAAACGCTCAACATGAGCATGCTTGAATGTTTCTTTTCCTCGGCGTATGCAGGGCGCCATGATTTGTTCGAAGGTCTTGCCGTCTGGAACGACACCGAGTTGCGAGCCGAGCAGGGCACATGGCCCGTCGTTGCCCTCTCATTTGCGGGCGCAAAAGGTGCGACCCTCGAAGACATATCTCTTCGCATCCGCGAACGCATCGCCCAAGCCTGGCGCAGCCATGTCGAAACGCTCGATTCAAGCCTGCTTCCGGAGAGTGAGGCCGACGTACTCACAGGCCGAACAACCTACATTTCAATCGAGAGCGCACCGTCATCCTTGCTTCGCCTATGTGAACACCTGTATCAGGCAACAGGCAAGCGCGCCATCATCCTGCTTGACGAATACGACACCCCCATGCAAGAAGCCTGGGTGGGCGGTTTCTGGGGCGAGCTCACAGAATTCGTACGCAGCCTCTTCAACAACACGTTCAAAACAAACCCCTTCCTCGAACGCGCCGTTTTGACCGGCGTCACGCGCATCAGCCGCGAGTCCATCTTCTCAGACCTCAACAACCTCGCCGTCGTCACCACGACCACAGAACAATATGAGGACTGCTTTGGCTTCACCGAACAAGAAACGTTCGCAGCCATGGACGAAATGGGCCTCACGGAGCGCGAACAGGTCAAAGAGTGGTACGACGGCTTCTCTTTCGGGCATATAACTGATATCTATAATCCTTGGTCAATCACCAATTACCTCAAGTACGGCACAGCTCAACCATACTGGGCGAACACAAGCAGCAATGCCCTGGCGAGCAAACTCGTGCGCGAGGGGGATTCTCAAATCAAGGAAGATTTCGAGCGCCTCTTGCAAGGAGGCACGGTTTCCAAAGTCCTTGACGAGCAAGTTGCCTTCGGTGAGCTGGGAAGCAAACCGGGAGCCGTGTGGGCACTGTTGCTTGCCAACGGATACCTCAAGGTCATGTCTCGTCAAACGATTGACCAAGGGGGCGCCTACGAACTTGCGCTGACAAATCGCGAGGTAACGCTCAGCTTCGACACAATGGTGAAAGGATGGTTCGAGCAAAGCGCTTCGTATTACAACGGGTTTATCCAGGCGCTGCTCACGGGCGACCTCGACGCAATGAACGGCTACATGAACGATGTCGCCCTCGACACGTTCAGCCTGTTCGACTCGGGCATCCGACCAGCCGAAAGAGAACCCGAGCGCTTCTATCACGGATTTGTGCTCGGTCTGCTCGTCGAGCTGCGAGGGCGTTACGTCATCACGTCAAACCGTGAAAGCGGGTACGGCCGCTACGACGTCATGCTCGAACCACTGGATTCCAAGCGCGACGATGCCATCATCGTCGAGTTCAAGGTGTTCAACCCCCGGCACGAGAAGAATCTCGATGAGACCGTCGCTGCAGCCAAAGCGCAGATTACCGAGAAACGCTACGCAGCAGGCCTTGAAGCGCACGGTATCCCCCAAGACCGCATCCGCACCTACGGCTTCGCCTTTAAGGGCAAGCAAGTGCTTATTGGTTAGCGTACAGCCCTTGCCAATCCACCTGCCGCGTATAGACTGCCTCGAGACACAGAGTGGCCCGGCTCCCCAACGCGATGTGTGCATGGGAAGCCGGGCCACTGTCATTCTTGCTGTTCTTGTTACTCAGTAGAGCACTCCGGAATCTGTGAGCCCCTACTCCCCCTCATGCGCATGCAGGTGCAACCTTGCAGGCAGGCTTGCCTCGTCTTGGGTCGCCAGCAGCTCCGAGAGCAAGCCCATCGTGTGGGCAAGGTTCGAGCGAGGGTGCTTGATAGCCACCTCGAGCGGCACGCCCGTGCGGTTGATGCAAGCAATGTGGCTCACGCCCGCCTGGGCGGCCGAGGGCACCACGGTGTCGTCGATGACGCCCGCCACAGCGATGAGCGGGGTGTGCACGGCCTTGCAGCGGCTCGCCACGCCCACGACCACCTTGCCGTGCAGCGACTGGCCGTCAAAGCAACCCTCGCCGGAGAACACCAAATCGGCCTCCTGCACGAGGTCGTCAAAATGCGCGGTATCAAGCACGGTCTGCGTGCCCATCTGCAACTTCGAGCCAAAGAATGCCACCATGCCTGCGCCCATACCACCGGCAGCGCCGCCACCGGGCAGGTCAAGCACGTCGGCACTCAGGTCGCGCTTCATGATGGCGGCCAGGTGCGCCAGGCCAGCGTCGAGCATACCCACCTGCTCGGGAGTCGCGCCCTTCTGCGGGCCAAAGATGGCGGAAGCTCCAGTCACGCCGCACAGGGGGTTGTCGATGTCGCACATGGTGACGATCTCAATATCGCGGATGCGCGGGTTCATGCCCGAGACGTCGATGCGCGAGATGTGGGAAAGCGTGCCGCCCACCGGCAAGAACTCCGCACCAGTAGCGTCGTAGAACTTGACGCCGCACGCCGCAGCCATGCCCACGCCGCCCTCGTTGGTGCAGCTGCCGCCCAAACCCATGATGACCTTCTTGGCACCGCGATCGAGCGCGTCAAGCAGAAGCTGGCCCACGCCAAAGGTCGTGGTCTTGTCAGCCCTGCGGTTCTGCCCAACAAGGGGAAGACCAGCGGCGGCGGCCATCTCGATGACAGCCGTGCCATCCTCGAGCATGCCGTAAAAACCCTCCACCGGCTCGCGATAGGGACCGCACACCTCGCAGGTAATGCGCTCACCAGGATTGGCGGCCAGGAAGGCGTCTACCGTTCCCTCGCCGCCGTCGGCCATAGGAATCGTGTCGATATGCACCTCGGGAAAACGCTCCTGCAGCGTCTCGGCCATGATGCGGCACACGTCGATGGCGCTCATGGTGCCCTTGAAAGAATCGGGCACGATCAGGAAGTTCTTGTACAACGCAGGCATCCTTTCGACAAGAAGCAAAAACGGGGCCGCGCACATGCGCGCGACCCCGCGGGAGCACACAGACAGTGCCGGTTTTTAGGCCAGACCCATGGCAGTGCAGATCATGTAGACGATCCAGACGTTGAGCACACCGGCAATGCCGAGGATGCCCGTGGCGACAGTCTGGGTCTTGTAGCCTTGGTCGGGCTGCATGGCGCCGAAGTTGGTGACGACCCAGAAGTAAGAGTCGTTGGCATGCGACACGGTCATGGCGCCAGCGCCGATGGCCATGACGGCAAGTGCGGCGGCAACGGGGGTGTCAAGGCCGAGCGTCGCCATGACAGGCGCAAGGATGCCAGCCGTGGTAGTAATGGCCACCGTGGAGGAACCCTGCGCGGTCTTGAGGATGGCCGCGAGCAGGAACGGGAAGAAGATGCCGAGCGCCTCGAGGGTGACCGCCTGCTCCTTGATGAAGTTCACCATGTCAGTGGAGGCGATGACCTTGCCCAGGACGCCGCCGGCAGCGGTGATGAAGAGAATCGGGCCCACCGTCTTGAGCGTCTCCTGGACCAGGTCGTGGAACTTGTCCAGGTTGGCGGTGACAGCAAGCTGGATGACGCCGAAGACGACACCCATTGCAAGGGCGATCATGGGCGTGCCGAAGAAGGTGCACAGATCGGCACCGAAACCACTCCACTTGGCCATCGAGGAGATGGAGCCCAGAGCCATGAGCACGATAGGCACCACAATGGGAGCAAGCGTGATGAAACCGCCGGGAAGCTGGCCGTACTGGGCCTTGATCTCCTCGTAGGTAGCGACGTTGCCGCTTGCGTCGGCCTCGTCCTCAGCCTTGACGCGCTTACCGATGAAACGGGCGAACACGACGCCGGCAATGAGGGGAAGGATGGAGCAGACAACGCCCAGGCCCATGACGAGCAGCAAGTCGTTCTCAAGGCCGAGCGAACCGGCGGCGGCGATGGGGCCGGGCGTCGGCGGAATGAAGACATGGCTGACATACAGGCCGCACGACAGGCACACGGTCAGCATGACCGAGCTTGCGGCGGTCTTCTGCACGATAGCCTTGCGGATGGGGTTCAGAATGACGAAGCCCGAGTCGCAGAACACCGGGATGGAGACGATCCAGCCCATGAGCTCCATGGCAATCTCAGGATGCTTCTTGCCCACGAGGGACACCACCATGTCGGCGAGCTTGAACGCACCGCCCGTGGCCTCGAGGATGGAGCCCACCAGGGCGCCCAAGATAATGACGATGCCAATGCTGGTGAAGGTACCCGAGAAACCCGCACCGATGACGGAGGCGATGCCCGAAACGGTCGTGCCGTCTTCAAGCGTTTGATTGACCAGCGGGATACCGGCCACCAGACCAAACACCAGAGACACGAGCATGATGGAAATGAACGGGTGAATCTTGAACTTGGAGATCATCACGATCATCGCCGCGATTGCGATGACGAAAGCGACGACCAGCGCTATTCCGGTCATGGAAACCTCCTGCCGAAGACGGGTACGTCGGCGCGCGACCTCGGGCAGCCGCACACTTCAGCGCGGATTGTAGACACATCGGGAGGCAGACATTTCCTCGATACATAGTTATTCAGCGATTGCTTCCATACGGCCGCTCACCGCCGGTAAACGGCACCAAGGCGCAAGCGCAACCGCAACGCGCACCGAACCGATGTGCCGTCCCAGCAGACGGAGGCGCAGATACAAGGCGCAGAGCGGTGGGTGAGGTGTACTGGATGTACATGAGCCGCTCTGGAACGCAGTAGCTGCGCCAAAACCGTCCCAGCAGACGGAGGCCCATCTGCAAGGCGCACGGTGCCAAAAGCCACCCCAGCAGACGGAGGCGCAGATACAAGGCGCAGAGCGGTGAGGTGTACTGGATGTACATGAGCCGCTCTGGAACGCAGTAGCTGCGCCAAA
>USJP01000028.1 GCA_900555105.1 uncultured Coriobacteriaceae bacterium
ACGACCTCGCGGGTCTTGGCGCCTGCCTTGTATTCAAGTGCCACGAGGGCGAAATAGGTCACGAGCAGAAACGGCACGAGGCGCGGCGTGTCGAGCGCGGCGTCGAGAAGACAATCCAAGAACAGGTCCAAAACAGGGCTTCCAATCCATTGTTGCGAAATGTCGTTATTCAAGGTAAGCCGTGTTTACCTCACGCCGGCCCATCACGGCCCAATTGACCCAAAATATACATGTGAACGCCTGTTTGAGCTGGTAAATGTGCATATCAACATATGAGCAAGCAATCAGATGACGCTGAGAATCCTGCTCCCCACAAGCCTTGCGCATGCGTATACTTGACACATTGCTTTTTACCGCCTCCTCACGAGAAACGGGTTCGCCATGATTTTTGTCATCCTTATTTTCCTGGGCATCATCATTGCCGCCGTGGTGCTGCGCCGCGCCGGTGTGGGGATGGGCGACTCCGACTCGCAGATTGATTCGGTGTACGAGCTGCTCGAAGACGAGGCCAAGCCGTCCTCCCGGGGCAAGCTTGTCGCGAAGATGAAGTGGCTCACGAGCATTCCCATGCCCGACAAGACGGAAGGGTGCTTTGTCATTCTCACCTATGAAGACAAGAAGACGATGAAGTCGTCGATGAACTCGTATCTGCACTGCCTGGTAGGCAAGTCGTCCAAGGATGAGGCCGCCGCCGCTGCGCGTCATCTGAGCGGCGCGGGCAGCCCCACGATTGCACGCGACATTTCGGCTAAGCGTCCCTTTGTGGTGGCGCTTTTGGCCTGCGAGGACTATGGCATGGACATCGAAGACTGCGAGCGCGCCCTCAAGCGCGTCTTCAATGACGAACGCCTCGTCAAGACTGCGCCCGCCAAGACCAAGAGAGCGTAGCGATTCATCATGGGAATGCTTGAGCTGCATGTGCTGAGAAGCGGCGACAAGGGTTCGTGCGCCGCCGTGCGTCTGGCGGGCGCCGAAGAATTTGCCTGCGTCGACTGCGGCATCACGGGCACGACGTTTGCTGACGCATGCGCGCAGACGGGGCTCATTCCGTTCAAGGTTCAGGCGTTCCTCATCACGCACTGCCACTCCAACCAGGTCAAAGGCCTCAAGTCGACGCTGACGTGGTTGCAGAAGCGCGGCGTGGTGCCTCAGGTGTACGTTGAGCCGGGGGTTCTGGCTGCAAGCCCTGTGCTCCAAGAGCTGCAGGGTATTGCCGACGTATGCGAGTTCCACACCAAGCAGCCCTTTTGGGTGGGCGACGTGTGCGTGCGGCCCTTCCGCACCTTCCACAACAACGAGGACAAGGGCAGCTGCTACAACTTTCGCTTCGAGACGCGTGCCTCGGGCGATGAGCAGACCGACTCGCTCGTGCTGCTCTCCGACGTGGGCGTGTTGAGCCGCGAGGCGCAAAGCGAGCTGCCCCATGCGCGCCTGCTTGCCATCGAGGCCAACTACGACGTGGGCCTGCTTGACGAAGCGGCCCAGGCCAATCCCCAGGTGCGCTTTGCGGTGGACGTGCGCGGCAATTTCTCGAACGCCCAGGCGGCCTCCACGGTGGAGGCATACGCGTGGCCGGGCCTCAAGGATGTCGTGGCGCTGTACCTGTCGCGACAGTACAACGCGCCAAGCCGCGCGACCGCGGCCATCGAAGCAGCGCTTGAGCAGGCAGGATGCAAGGCGCGCGTTGCCTGCGCCTCGCCCGATGAGACGCTGAGCGTGCTGCCGGAGAGCGAATCCGCAGGCGATGGCAACGGGACGGTGCCTGAAAAGCCCGCTGTAGAGAGCGCTGCTGCTGAGATGCCCTGCGTTGCGGGCGGCGTTGCTAATATGACCGCTCCCGAGGCATCTGTCTCCGAGATGCCGGGTTGTAATGCTTCTGCCGAGACGCCCGCTCTCGAAACGCCCGTCACGGTGGCAGCTGGCGCTTGCCCAGTCAAGGACGAGCCAGTTTCTGAGCAGCTCGCTGCGGGGGAAGCCCTTGTTGAGCCGATTGCTTCGGGCACACCTGCCGGTGATGGGCTCACTGACAAAGACCCAATTGCAGAGATGCCAACCCTTGAGGCGGCCCTTGAAGCAGCGGCGTCTGAGGCGTGCGTTTTTGAAACGCCTGCTCATGAGGTCGGAGTGGAAACGACTGCTTCCGAAAGGTCTTTTGAGTCGTCCGCCCTTGAGGAACCCGCTCCTGAGCAGCCCGCCGTCATGCAACCCGCTCCCGAAGAGCCTGCCGTTGCACAACCCGCCCCCGAGCAGCCTGCACACGAGCCGCCGGCGTCTGAGACCCCCGCACCTTACTCCGCTCCCGAGGACATTCTCCTGCCTGAGCAGGCTCAGGAGATGGGCTATGTCGACTTGCGGGGGCTGCTTGATCTCTGGGTGCAACAGGGCCGCCTGGCGGAGTCTCTCGCCATTTCAGCCGAGGACCTCCTGCGTGCCCTCACTGCGGCCGGCATGCTCGACCCGTGTGACACAATGCCCACTGACGAGGGCATTGTGCTGGGTGTTTGGGCTGCCTTCGAGACCGAAGGCCTCGCCCCTGTCTTTGCCGCCTGCATGGCAGGCGAGCTTTGGGGGCGCGTGCAGGCTTTTCTCTGATGCCCGCCGTGCGGCCTTATCCGTCGTAGCGCCAGCTCTTATCGGTAAGCATACGGGCGAGCGCCAGGCCGATAGGCAGGCAGAAGATGATGATCATCGCGCGCAGGCCCCACGACAGGGCGTCGCCTGCGTCGAGAATGCCCAGGTAGTACATCGCGCGGTACAGGTACAGACCCGGCACCATGATGACGATGGACGGCACGGTGAGGCTGATGCGAGGCAGCGTCATCTTGAGGCTCACGAACGATGCGAGAAGTCCTGCGATAAGTGCTCCGATGAGGGCGGCAGACTCAGGCAACATGCCGGCAAGGTCGATGAGTTCCAGGCGCGTCGTGTTGGCGACAAGGCCGATGCAGGCCGCCGTGAAGGCCATGCGCGGCGTCGAGTTGAACATGATGGAGAAGCCGAACACACCGACGAAGCTCATGAGGCACCTGAGCAGGCAGGTTGACACGGGGTCGAGGCCCTGCGGCACGAACTCGTTGGGCGTGAAGCCCACAATCATGGCCACAATCCAGCCCGTGATGGTGGCGAGGAACACAATCGTGCCCGCATAGGTGAGCCGTTGCACGCCCGAGGCAAAGCGGAACTTCGCGAAGTCCAGCCCGCTTGTGATGAGCGGGAAACCGGGAATGACGAAGAGCAGGGCTCCGATATATCCCGCCTCGTGTTGGAACGCGTCGGGGATAAACAAAGACAGCACGCCAAGCGTGCCTAGGTAGAGAAGGCCGGCCAGTGCGACCGACACTATGTTTGCCCCGAAGTGGTTGAAGTGCTTCCTGCCGAGCGTCACGCGCGTGAAGTTGCCAAATCCCGCCCCGATGAGCGCGCCGGTCATCTCGATGAGGCCGCCGCCGAGCAAAAACACGAAGGCGAAGCACGCAAAGCCCGACGCCAGGCCAAGCTGCCAGGCGCTGTAGCGGGGCTTGCGATGCTCAATCTCGTCGAGCATCTTGTGGATGTCGTTTACGGTGAGCGTGTCGAGGTTGGCCTCAAGCTCGTCTTGGAAGCGCTCCATAATCTGGATGCGCTCGGTGTTGACCCCGGTCTTGGGCAGCGACACGACCTCGGTGAACGACGAGCGGCCGTCCGACACGGTGGAGTCGATAGAGACGAGGCTGACGTCGGCCGTGCATGACACGCCGAGCAGCGAACCTACATGCTGCATGGTGGCCTCAACGCGATAGGCTCCGGTTCCGCTTGAGAGCATGAGCTTGCCCGTGCGCGTCACGATAGACGACTTCGCGGTGATGCCGGCCTTGGTTGCCAGGACGTCGCCGTGCTCCTCCACCGTGGCATGCCAGTCCATCTTGAGGCGATTGAATATCTCGTGGTGCGAAGAGGGGTCGTTCGTAAGCAGGCGATCGATGATGGTCTCAAGCTCTTTGTCGTGCTGGTTTTGAGCCGGTTGAGCCGTCTCCTGCCTGGTCGTCTGCATGGTCGCCGTACCCTGTTGCTCCTCGTTCATTCCTGCTCCCGCTGGTTTTGCGCATGAGTGCATGTGCATCCGAGCTGCTCGCACAGCCCTTCGCTAGCCTTTGATGGTAATCCCGGAGTTGCCAACGACTTCGGCGGTATGCTCCTGCATCCAGGCGAGGGCGTCGCTTCCCAGGCTCGACAGCAGGTAGTCGCCGGCGGCTTCTTCGGCGCTCATGTTGCTCACGAGGCGTACGTAGTCATCGGGCGTGCCGTCTGCCGAGTAGGTCCAGTATTCTACGAGTGGGGTCCAGGCAAGATTATCGATACGGACTGATCCGGAGGCAGATATCACAATATCGCAACTGAACATGCCCGAAAGCACCGTCTCGGGGTAGTCGGTATAACTGCTTACGAAGTCACCCATGCCGTAGACGCACGGCATGGTACCGCTGCCGTCTGCCCGAGGTACCTGCTCGAAGCTCTGAATGACATGGGCATGGCTGCCGATGACCAGGTCGACCCCGGCATCGGCGCAGGTCTGGGCCACTTCACGCTGCCAGTCGTTGGGGACGCTTGTGTATTCCTCGCCGCCGTGCATGTACACCACCACAGCGTCGGCCGCCGCGCGGGCGCGAGCGTAGTCCTGCGCGAATGCGGCGCTGTCCCAGGGTACGGCGTAATAGTCGTTGGGCAGGTCGGCCTGGTCGTAGCCGTTCTGGCCGTAAGAATAGGAGAGGAAGGCGACCTTGGCACCCTTGCGTTCCACCACACGCACCTGCGCACGGTCCTCCTCGTCGGTGTAGCTGCCGATGAAGGCGATGTCCGGGTAGCCCCTCCACAGCTGCTGCATGTGCTCGATAGGGCCCGTCCAGTAGTCGTAGGTGTGGTTGGTGTTGGAGCTCACCACGTCAAATCCTGCATCTACCAGCGCCTGCGCCATGGAATCGGGCGTGTTGTAGCTGGGGTAGCCGCTCCAGTCCCAGTCGGTGTTTCCGCCCAGGACGGTCTCCTGGTTGACGAAGGCGATGTCAAAGCCGCTCACGATGGGCGCAATCTCGCGGTACAGGGGCGAGAAGTCGTACACGCCGTCGCCCGCTCCGGCGCCGCCCCACATCTCGGCAATCTCCAGGGTGCGCTCGTTGGCGAGGTTGTCGCCCACGGCGCAGAACGTGATGCGGGTGTCCCCCGAGTATGCAGGCGCGTCGCCTGTGCCCGGCGCCGCGATGTCGCCGGGAACCGCGGAGGTAACGAGATGGGCGGCATCCGAGCTCGCGTCTTCCGCCCCGCATGCGGTGCAGGCAAGACCCAGCGTTCCCACGGCAGCGGTAGCCAGGTACGTCGAGAACGAGCGGCGCGTGAGCCCCTGCTGGCCGCGCGCGCAATCCTGGGTGTGGGACGCACCGCCACCTTGGAGCTCAAAACGAGAGCTGGCGTGTGTGTCGGGATGCTGCGCGGCGTGGTTCATGACGGTCCTTCCGGCCTGGGATTTTCGCATTCTTTGATTCTAACCTTTCAAGACCGGGGCTGTCGCGAGACGGACCAATGGCTTTGCCTGTATGATGCTTGCGACTGCAAAACAGCGAAGGAGCGTGGACAGCATGGAGTTCGTAGGGTCAAACGACAAGCTCGGGGGCGAGAAGATTCGCCTCGCAGGTGATCGCGTGGCGAAGCCCACCCAGGAGAAGACTGCGCCGTTCCCCTGTGGCGTGCAGGGTATGGTGCCCTTGAGCACCAACAAGAAGGGCGGCGGCACGTTTACGACGTTCGTCTTCAAGGCGCCGCAGGACCTGGAGTGCCTGGAGAGTGTGATTGCCCAGCTCAACGCCATCATGGTGCAGGCGGAGGGGCTCGTTGACAACTGCCCGCTCGGCGCGTTTGAGCATGTGCGCATTGGCGTGAAGAGCCCGGGCTACAAGTTCTGCCATGTGGAGTACGCGCCCGTGGACAAGCGCGGGTTTGCCATGGCGTGCCCCGTGTGCTTGCATGTGGAAGAGGACGTCGCGCCCCATGAGCCCGGCGACAAGAGTGCCGTGGTGGAGTTCGACCGTGAGGGTGCCATCGCGCGCGTGGCTGTGGACGTCTACCGCGAGGGCGGCTTCTTCTACCACGTGACCGCCATGCAGGAGGATGGCGCTCAGGGCCTGGCCGTTCACAAGGTGGAGACCGTCAACAAGAAGGGCGCGGCCAAGCTTCTCTATAAGCGCAGGTAACTGGCCCGCGTGCTTTATCCATGGCGAACGCACGGAAAAGGCGACCTGCAGGGCGCCTTTTCCGTGCGTCGTATGCGCGCGTTGCGCCTTATGCCACCAGGAAGAACTTCACGAGGAAGATGGCGGCCCTCTCGTCTATTGTATGGCGCGTGCGGTTTCTAGAATGCGCCGGGCCGTGGCTCGACTGACCCTCGTAACATCTCCCCTGAGATAGGCATAAAAATTTCCCCGATTGAGGCCGAGCAGTTTGCAGAGGGAGTACGCGGTCGCCTGTTTGTTTGCGAGCGCTGCCTGTGTCTGGTCGCGCATGAGGGAGATTACACGACGGTCTCTTTGAATGGCATCTCGATGTGCAAGCCATGCAAGCCAGACCTTGCGGTATCGTTCGGAAACCTCCTCGGTTTGTAGAAGCTTCTCGATGGACTCCGCCTCGCCCAGCTTTTTCGCAAACTCGACGTATGCCTGTGCAACCCAGGTGCCCTGTGCGAGATTTGCGAGGTAGGTGGCCTTGCCCTGTTCGGCGGCAAATACCATGACTGCTTCGGCTGCCGCAGGCGCCTCGGCTACCACTGCGGCGAGCATCTTTTGCAAGTTGTCGCCTTTGACCCCTGTGAGTTCACGGCAGTATCCCCGCAGAAAGCCCTTGAATGTGAGATTCATCGTCCCCATCTCGCCTTTATCGTCTCGTATGCACGTACCATTTCCTCATAGCGCCGCTCGACGAGACACGACGCCTTTGCCTAAGCATAGTTAAAAGCAACCTTTAGCAACAATGGCAGACCTGATTGAGAGATTTGTCAGGCAATCGGACACGAAAAGGCGCCCTGCAGGTTGGCGGAAAATCGCCAAGCCCGCAGGGCGCCTTGCTCCGTGCGTCGTATGCGCTCGTTGCGCCTTATGCCACCAGGAAGAACTTCACGAGGAAGATGGCGGCGATGACGTAGGTCAGGATGTACTGCTTGCTGGCCTTGCCGGAGCACACATTCATCACGGTGAAGGCGATGAGGCCGATGCCGATGGCGTGGCCGATGGAGCCGGAGACGGGCATGGCGATGAGCATGAGCGCCACGGGAACGACCTGGTCGAGGTCGTCGAGGTCGATCTTCTTCAGGGCCGAGAGCATGATGATGCCGACATAAATGAGGGCGGCGGAAGTCGCCGGTGCGGGGATGATGGCCGCAATGGGGGCGATGAACATGCAGGCGAAGAACAGGATGCCGCAGGTGAGCGAGGTGAGGCCCGTGCGACCGCCGGCCTCAACGCCCGAAGCGGACTCGACAAAGGTCGTGACGGTGGAGGTGCCGGTGCAGGCGCCCACGATGGTGCCCACGGAGTCGGAGAGCATGGCTTCCTTCATCTGGGGCATCTTGCCGTTCTCATCGAGCATGCCGGCGCGCGAGGCGGTACCCACGAGGGTGCCGATGGTGTCGAACATGTCGATCATGCAGAACGTGATGATGAGCGTGATAACGGTGAACCAGCCCATCTCGAAGAACGTGGCGAAGTTGAACTTGAAGAGCGTGAGCTCAGCCATGGCGCCGAAGGCGGGCATCCAGGAGGCGGTGGCAAGACCGGCGAACGGGTCGACGCCCAGGAAGATGGCCTCGCCGGCCCAGTAGATGACCGAGGCGATGAGCATGCCGAGGATGACGGCGGCGCGCATGCCGCGCTTGGCCATGAGTATGATGGCGAAGAGGCCCAGGAACATGGTGACCACGGTGAGCACCATGGTGGGGTAGGCGTCGCCCATGTTGGTTGCCACGGTAGTGGCCGAAAGCGAGCCGAAGAAGTCGCGCATCACGTAGAAGCAGTTGCCGTTGCTGTCGTAGACGCCGGCGTTGGAGCCGATGCCGATGTTGAGCAGCATGAGGCCGATAGCAGGTGCGATGCCGGTGCGCACGCCGTAGGGGATGGCCTCGACGATCTTTTCGCGCACGTTGCACAGCGTGAGGATCAAGAACACGACGCCTTCGGCAACCACGATGATGAGGGCAGCCTGGAAGGAGGCGATGTAGCTCGCGCCCGTGAAGGAGGCGATCTGCGTTACGACCAGTGCGAAGAAGCTGTTGAGGCCCATGCCGGGGGCAAGGCAGAAGGGCTTGTTGGCCCAGAACGCCATGCAAACCATGGCGATGCCGGAGGCCAGACACGTTGCCAGGAAGACGGCGTTCCACAGCTCGTCGCCTCCGCCCGACCTGAAGTTGGTGAGCAGGTTCGGGTTCAGGGCGATGATGTATGCCATCGTCATGAACGTCGTGAGGCCGGCGGCGATCTCGGTCTTCACCGAGGTGCCGTTGGCTTTGAGCTTAAAGAGCTTCTCCATATCCCTTCCCTTTCGATAGCAACCCATTTTTGTGGGTTGGTGTCACAGGGTGCCTAAGGATGAGCACCATGGGGCATAATACTTGTTTTATTGCGCCCTGAAAACGCTTTCAGACGCAAAAATGACCGATACATTGGCTTTTTTGACTGATAGCGTGAGTTGTTAGCGAATGGATACCTTTTTCAAGGCCGTTTTCGCTGGTTTTTGACGGAAAGGACGAGGTGCACGTGATGGAGCTTTTGGCGCCGGCGGGTGGCAAAGAACAGCTTGAGTATGCAATTCGCTTCGGCGCCGATGCAGTCTACCTTGCGTGCGAGCGCTTCGGCATGCGCAAGCGCGCCTCCAACTTCAAGGTGGAGGACCTGCCGTGGGTGAGCGCATACGCCCACGAGCGCGGGGCCGCCGTGCATGTGGCGTGCAACACGGTAATGCATGAGGGCGACCTCAAGGAGCTCCCAGCGTACTTCGAGGCCGTGCAGAAGTCCGGGGTCGACGCGCTCATCATCTCCGACATGGGGGCGTTTGCGCTGGCCAAGCGCTATGCGCCCGAGGTCGACCTGCATGTGAGCACCCAGGCGAGTGTGTCCAACTCCGCCGCCGCGCTTGCCTGGCACGAGCTGGGCGCGCGCCGCGTGGTGTGTGCCCGCGAGATGTCGCTGGCAGACATCGCCGCCATGCACGCCGACCTGCCCGAGTCTCTTGAGCTCGAGGTGTTTGCCCACGGCAGCATGTGCATGTCGTACTCGGGACGCTGCATCATCTCCGACTTCTTGAACGGACGCCCCGCCAACGGTGGCCACTGCACGCAGCCGTGCCGCTGGGAGTGGAAGCTCGAGGAGCCGTCGCGGCCGGGCGAGACGTTCACGTTGGAGGAGGATGAGCGCGCGACGTATCTCTTTAGCTCGCGCGACCTCAACATGCTGGAGCATCTGGGCGAGCTTGAGGCCGCAGGCGTCGACTCGATCAAGCTCGAGGGCCGCGGCCGCGGTGCGTTCTACGCGGCGACCGTGACGGGGGCCTACCGGCGCGTGCTCGACGGCGAGGATTCGGCGGCTGTTGCAAGCGAGCTTGAGACGGTATCGCACCATCCCTATGGCACGGGCTTCTTCTTCGGGCCGGCTCATCAGGCCCCCTATCTGCGCCAATCGCAGTCCGAGTGGATGTGGGTCGCCGAAGTGCTGGAGTGTGAGCAAGTAGATGAGGCGGGCGAGGCTGTGGCGCTGAGTGCTGACGAGCCGGGTTCGGACGCCGCTGGTGCAGCTGTGTGCGCAGATCGTGGGGGCACGGATGCCACTGCCAGGCCTGCGAGCGAGAAGGCAGCCCATGCCGCTGCCCACCAAGTCACGTTCCGCGCCCGCAACCGTTTCGACTGCTCAAGCGAGCTCGAGGTTCTCTCGCCGGGCTGCGCAAGCGAGCCCCTTCACGTGCGCGACCTGCGCTGGTTGCCTGTGCAGACAAGCGGAGGCGAGG
>USJP01000029.1 GCA_900555105.1 uncultured Coriobacteriaceae bacterium
GGATCTTGTTGCGCGCGCTGGGCGTCTTCACGATGTTGAGCCAGTCGCGGCTGGGCTTTGCGTTGTTCTGCGTGATGATCTCCACGCGGTCGCCCATCTGAAGCTCGTAGGAAAGCGGCACGACCGTGCCGTTCACCTTGGCGCCAATACAGTGATGGCCGACCTCGGTATGCACTGCATAGGCAAAGTCGATGGGCGTGGAGCCCGCACGGAGCACCTGCACCTCGCCGGCCGGCGTGAAGACGAAGACCTCGCTGTCGTACAGGTCGATCTTCACAGCCTCGAGGAACTCCTGAGGGTCGGACAGGTCGTCCTGCTGGGTCCAGTCGAGCGTGCGGCCCAACCATGCGAGCTGGTCGTCGAGACGCTGCGCCGAGCTTTGCTTGTCGCCGTCGGAGTTGCCCGCCTGCTTGTAGAGCCAGTGGGCGGCGATGCCGTACTCGGCGTGCTCGTTCATCTCCTCGGTGCGAATCTGCACCTCGAGGGGGCGGCCCGCAGGACCGATGACCGTGGTGTGCAGCGACTGGTACATGTTGAACTTGGGCATTGCGATGTAGTCTTTGAAGCGCCCGGGCATGGGTGTCCACAGGGCGTGGACGGCTCCAAGGACGCCGTAGCACTCGCGCACATCGTCGGTGATGACGCGCAGCGCGATGAGGTCGTAGATCTCGCTGAAGTCCTTGCCCTTGTTCTTCATCTTCATATAGATGGAGTAGAGGTGCTTGGGCCTGCCCATGATGCGGAAATGCTCGATCTTGGCCTTCGTGAGCTCGTCGCGCAAGATGGTCTTGACCGTCTCCAGGTACGCCTCGCGCTCGGCGCGCGACTCGGCGACCATGCGTGCGACCTGGCGGTACTTCGTAGGATCCAGGTAGAAGAACGACAGGTCCTCGAGCTCCCACTTGATGGAGCTGATGCCCAGGCGGTTTGCCAGGGGCGCGTAGATGCTCATCGTCTCATTGGCCTTGAAGATACGGCGGTCCTCAGGGATGGCCATGAGCGTGCGCATGTTGTGCAGGCGGTCGGCCAGCTTGATGATGATGACGCGGATGTCCTTGGCCATGGCGAGGAACATCTTGCGCAGGTTGAGCGCCTGCTGCTCGGAGATGTTCGTGAGCTTCGTCACGCCGTCAACCAGCTCGGAGACCTGGGGCCCAAAGAGCTCGGAAAGCTCATCGAGCGTAGCATCGGTGTCCTCGACGGTGTCATGGAGAAGGCCCGCGCACAGCATGTCAACGTCGGAATGGAGGTTCTTCGCCAAGATGATGGCGACTTCCACCGGGTGGTTGATGTAGGGCTCGCCCGACTTGCGCTTCTGGTCGCGATGATGGGCACGCGCAAACTCATAGGCGCGCTCGATCTTCTCCACCTCGGCGGGGCTCAGGTAGGAAGCGGCGCATTCGCGGAGCACGGGGAAGTTGTCCAGCTGCCCTTGAGGCGGGAGGGCCGGCGCGGTGGGGTCGTACTTTGTGTGGATGACGGATTCAGCCATGGCAATGCGCCTCCTGGAATACCTCGGTTCTAGTCAGTTGGAAGTATAGGCCTGTTGATGCGCGCAAGCACAGAAGGCGCGTCGCTTTCGAGCGCCCAACGGCGAAATGCGTCAAATTCTTGCAGCGCGTTGAGCCCCTCGAGATATCGGATGGAGCGCGTCAGGTCCATACGCTCAGGCGAAGGCACCATAGAGATGCGCCTGCCCACGCCATATCCGCTCGTCTGGGTGAAACCGAGTTCACGGAAGATGGAGATGCCGCAAGACACGCCTTTGGCCCCGAACGTGGGAGTGCAGCCCAAGCTCGCACAGTCCGCGGCAAGCTCGGCGTTGGTGAGTGCAAAACCGTCCTCGCCACCCAGGCGCGCCTCGCGGTCGCGACGGCATAGCACGCGATAGAGCGACACCAGGTCCTCGCGGCATGGGGCATCAGAAGAAAGGACGCGCTCGTTGATGCGGGCGTCGGAGCCACCGTAGGCAAGGTGAATCCAAGAATCGCTGCCATCGCGGCCTGCACGACCCGACATCTGGTTGAACTCGACCTCGTCGAACGGCAGGTGATAGAGCACGACATGACGGACGTCGGGCAGGTTGACGCCCTCGCCGAAAGCGCTGGTCGACACAACGAGACGGACCTCGCCGCTGCGGAAGGCGTCTTCCACGGCAGCACGGTCGGAACGGGAAAGGCCGGCGTTGTAGAAGGCGACGCGGTATCCGAAATCGCGCACACGACGGCGCAGCGTGCGAGCCAAGTTCACGGTCTGCTCGCGGGAATTGACATACACGAGCGTCTTTTGGCCGCTGGCAAGCAGGCTCACCAGACGTTCGTCGCGATCGGCGCGACCGCGCTCGTCACTCACATGCAAGTTCTCGCGCACCGAGGGGTCAAGCACGACACCGTCCGGGGCGATGTCGAGCAGGCGGCAGATCTCCTGGCCAACCTTGGCAGAAGCCGTCGCGGTGACGGCAAGCACGCAAGGGTGGCCCAACTCGTCGAGCACGCGAGGCATGTCGAGATAGGAGCTACGATTGCCCGAGGCGGCCAGACCCGCATGATGGGCCTCGTCCACCACGACAAAGCCGACGCGGCCCGAGCTTGCGAACTTGGCCGAGTGGATGGCGAGGAACTCGGGCGTGGTGAGAACGATGTCAACGGCGCCCGAGGCAAGACCCTCGAACACGCTGGCGCGGTCCTCGAGTGGGGTCTCACCCGTAAGCACGCGCGTCGTCATTCCGAGGCTGTCAAAGACGCGGCCAAGGTGGTAGGCCTGGTCGCTCACAAGCGCACGCAGGGGGTACACGAACACGCTCGCCTTGTTGTGCAGCAGTGCGCAGCGCGCGGCATGCACATGGAAGATGAGCGACTTGCCACGGCCCGTGGCCATGACGCACAACGACGAGACGCCGGCCTCGAGGTTTTCAAGGGCGCGCGCCTGGGCAGGCAAAAGCTCGTGCTCGCCGATGAGGAGCCTGCGCAGCTCGTCGGTCACGTCTTTGGAGGACATGGCCGCCAGGCGCGCCCTCTCGGCGGCGCGGGCGTTGGCTTGCTCGAGCTCATCGGCGCACGCAGCACCGGTCTCGATGCTGACCAAGACGTTGACGCCGATGGGCCTGCCGTCGACGCCGCCCGTAATGTTCTCGACAACGGCACGGTAGGCCGCGCCGCGGTCGATGCGCGGCGCTATTGCGGCAGCTATGAAGCGCTTGAGATAGCCCACGCGATCCCCGTTGGGGTCGATAAGGGCAACTGCCTTGGGATCGTTGGGATTGGAAGGCTCGCGTTCGAGACGCAGGGCGTCACCAGGCTGCAAACGCGCCACAATGCTCTGCCTGCCGTCGAACGTAACACCGACGACCTTTGTGTGGAACTGGGAGGCGTTGGCGAGGCTCTCGAGCTCGCTTTCGGAAATGTACTGGTCGGCGTTTTCGAAAAGGGCCTCGACGAGATGCACAGTGGCGGGGTCGGGCGCCTCGGCGTCACGCGCGTCGCGCAAAAGCACATCCTTGACGTGCATCTTGCAGCTCACGCGGTTCTGCCACGTCTCAACCTTAGGTTCAAAGACAATGTCGACCGCCTCGTCGCACTCAACGAGGGTCTCGACGTTCTCGGCGTTGAACATGATGGCCTGGCAGGAACCGCTCGCGTCGTTTGCGAGGAAGGAAAGGTGCTTGCCCTCCTCACCGCGCCGACGGCGGTCCGTCATCGTGGCACCGGTGACCGCAAGCACCGGCGTCTCATTGCCCTGGCCAAAGGGCTGAAGCACCGAGAGGGAGGAGATGGTGTCGACGGTGACCTCGGCGAGGTCAACCACAGCCGAAACGCTCAGACGGTCTTCGAAGTCCTCGGGAGGCAGCGCCGCGAGGTACTCCTCCATGCGGTCGCGGAAGGCGTCGAGGTTGCCGGCATCAAGCGTGATGCCCACGGCACCGGCATGGCCGCCGAAGCGGATGAGCAGGTCCGAGCAGCTCTCGACGGCCTCGAAAAGGTTGACGTCGCCGACGCTTCGGCCCGAGCCGCGCGCCACGCCGTCGGAGATGGTGAAGAGGATGACGGGCACATGGTAGAGGCTCACGATGCGACTGGCAACGATGCCCTTAACGCCTTCGTGCCACCCCTCCCCGCCCACGACGATGACGCGCCCGCCCTCGTAGGTTGCTTCGACAAGCGCATTCGCGTCGTCGAAAAGCTGGCGCTCGATGGCGCGGCGCTCGCGGTTGATGTCCTCAAGGCGCATGGCGATGCGCTCGGCCTCTTGAGGGTCGCGCTCCATGAGAAGGTTGAGCGCGATGGCCGGGTCGTCCATCCTGCCCGCCGCGTTCATGCGCGGGATAAGGGAGAAGGCCAGGTCGTCGGCAGACATCTGGGTGAGGTCGCGACGTGCCTGCACGGCAAGCGCCGCAAGGCCCGGGTTTTCAACCCGACGCAGGCGTGCGATGCCCTCAGCCACAAGCGAGCGGTTCTCGCCAGTGAGCAGCATCATGTCGCTCACCGTGCCCAGCGTGGCGATGTCGGTGTACTCGCGCCACAGGTCGGGCTGGCCCATACGGTGACCGAGCTCGTCGATGACCTTGAGGGCGACACCGACACCGGCAAGCTCGCGTGAAGGGCACTCGGGGTCGAGCTTGGGGTCGCACACCGGCACACCCTGCGGCACGAGGTCGCCGGGCTCATGATGGTCGGTCACGGCGACGTCGATGCCGTGCTCAAGCAGCTCAGCGCACTCCTTGGCAGAGGCGATGCCGGTGTCGACGGTGACGATGAGGTCGGGAGCGCACGTCTCCAGCAGTCGCTCGACGGCGATCTGCGACAGGCCGTAGCCTTCGCCAAAGCGCTTGGGAATGAACGGGGTGACGTTGCCGCCGAGATCGCGCAGGCCACTCGTCAGAAGACAGGTGGCGCTGATGCCATCGACGTCGAAGTCACCGAAGACCGCGATGTGCTCCCCTGCCTCAAGGGCATGCTGCAGGCGGGCGACGACGGCACCCAGGCCTGGGATGAGAAGCGGGTCGGCCCAGTCACGGTCGAGCGACGGCGAGAGAAAGTCCCTGGCCTGCTGCGCATCGCAGATGCCCCTGCCAGCCATGATGCGCGCGGCAAGCGACGACACCCCGCAGGAGTCCTCGATGAGCTGAGCGGCGCCAGCGTCGAAGGGAACGACCTCCCAGCGCCTGTTGCGGGCCAGGGACGCCATTAGCGGCCCTGCTTGGTATCGGGGGAAACGCCAGCAGCCTTGTCGCCGTAACGCTTCTCAGCTTCGCGCCACTGCGGCTCGCGGCCCTTCCACAGCGCATAGGCAGGCGCGGCAAGGACAAGCGAGGAATAAGTGCTCAGCACGAGGCCGCACACCATGGCGAAGGCGAAGCCCTTGAGGGTGTCGCCGCCGAAAAGCAGAAGGATGAACACGGGCACCACAGAGGTGATGGAGGTGTTGAGCGAACGCACGATGACCTGGTTCTCAGACCAGTTGGTAATCTGCATGGCCGTGCGGTGCACGCCGTCGCGAAGGCCGCGGATGTTCTCGTTGACGCGGTTGAACACCACGACGGTGTCGTAGAGGCAGTAGCCCATGATGGTGAGCAGGGCCGCCACGACGTTGGGCGTGACCTCCATCTGCGTCCAGGAGTAGATGCCCATGACGATCACGAGCACCTGAGCCAGGGACAGGACGCCCATGAGGGCCATCTTGAACTCATAGCGCACCGAGACGTACAGGATGATGAGCGCGATGACCACCGCGAAGGCAATCGCCATGGAACGCGTGATGTCGCCACCCCAGTTGGGGCCGATGGTGGTGACGGAGAACGTGTTGTCTGCGATGCCGACCTGCTGCGCCACGGCAGAAGCCACAGCGTTTGCCTCGACAGGGTCGGTCTCGCCGGTGCGCACCATGAAGCCGTCGACGTCGTTGACCGAGGTGGTCTGAACGACGGCGTCAGGCTGGCCCTGGTCGGCGAAAGCGTCGCGCAACTGAGACTGCGTCACACCGGCAGCGTCGTTGAACGTGACCTGCGAACCACCGAGGAACTCGATGCCGAAGTTAAGGCCGCGGAACAGAAGGCCCGCGATGGAAAGCACGACAAGTACGAGCGAAATAGTAAAGAACAGGTTGCGATGCTTGACGAATTGAATCTCATGCTTGAAATGGCTACGCATCCTGCTCACCCCCCTTCACGGCAGAGGCAGCGGGCTTCTTTGCCTCTTCCATGTCGGCTTTGACGCCCCAGAAGCCGGGGTTCTTCTCCACGGCGCCGCGGCCAAGCAGGCGGATGGCGGGAGTGGTGAACATGAGCAGCGTAAAGAACGAGCAGAGGACGCCCAGGGCAAGCGTGAGACCGAAGCCGCGCGCCGAACCCGTGGTGAGGAAGAACAGGCCCAGTGCGGAGATGAGGGACACCACACCGGCATCGAGAGCAGTCATGATGCCGTGCTTGGAACCGGAGATGGAAGCGGTGCGTACGGACTTGCCCGCACGCAACTCCTCGCGGAAACGCTCAAGCACGAGAATGGTGGAGTCGGCCGCCATACCGATGGTCAGCACGACGCCGGCAAGGCCGGACAGCGAGAGCGCAAAAAGGCCCATTGAGGAAAGTGCGGCAAAGATGCCCAGATAGACGATGCCAAAGGTAAGCAGTGCGCCGGCAGTGATGAGGCCCATGCCCTGGTAGAACACGAACAGGTACACAAGGATAAGGATGAAGCCGACAACGACGGCCACGAGACCCTGCATGAGGGAGTCCTGTCCGAGCGTGGGGCCAACGTAGCTGGACTCGGAGTACTCAAGCGTCACGGGAAGGGCACCAGACTCCAGAACGGTCTTGAACGACTTGGCCTCCTCGAGCGAGTAGTTGCCCGTGATGGAGACGTCGCCGTTGGTGATGGCGGTCTGCACGGCAGGGGCGCTCTGGACCACACCGTCAAGTAGGATGGCGATGCGGCTCTTCGTGTCGGCCAGAACCCTCGTCACGTCGCCGAAGGCCTTGGTGCCTTGGGCGTCGAGGTGCAGGTTGACGGCGTAATAGGCGCTGCCCGAGCTCTGCATGCCGATGGTGACGCTCTCGATCTGGTCGCCGGTCATGAAGGCCTCGTAGGTGCCGGGCTCAAGCTTCACGCCCGTGGCGCCGGCGTTGATCTTGGCCAAGGCGTCCTGGTCGGCGATGTCGTTGAGGTCGACGAACTCAAGGGTGCCGGTGGTACCCATGGTGTCGATGACCTCCTGGGCGTTGGTAGCGCCAGGAATCTGAATGAGAATCTGGTTCGTGCCCTGACGCTGAACGGTGGCCTCGCTGGCACCCAGGGAGTTCACGCGGTTCGTGACGATTGCCACGGCCGACTCCATATCGGTGTCGGTGACGTCCGACCCATCGGGCTTTTCAGCAGTCATGATGACCGAGACGCCGCCCTTGATGTCGAGGCCCTGCGTGATCTTCTGGTCAAGCGGCCAGAAGCCCACGAAGCACACGGCCAGCAGCACGACGAGCACCACGAGCACGCTCACATAGCGACGCACGTCGGGCTTCATCGCCTTCTTGTGCGGCTTTTTCTTGGATTTCTTCGGTGCGGGTCGCGCCGTGCCCGAGGCTTCCGCCCAGGCTTGAGCCACGCTGTGCGGCTCAGCGTTCTTGTCCGACATATCAGCTCCCTTGTTTGCCGGGCACGCGACAACACGTGCCTCAGCACTGACAGATTATGACAGTATAAGCCTAATTAGTAATCGTTTGCGGCAGGGCTTGACATCCACGCGTCCAGGAACTGCTTGTATGTGCCGGCCATGATGGCCTCACGGGCCAAATCCATGAGGTGCACGAGGAAATAGACGTTGTGGATGGAGAGCAGGATGCCCGCGAGCATCTCCTTTTGCGTCACGAGGTGACGGATGTAACCGCGGGTGTAGCCGCCCGTGCACACAGGGCACGTGCACTCGGGGTCGATGGGACCATGATCATGGGCGTACTTGGCGTTCTTCATGTTCATGCGGCCAAAATGGGAGAACGCCGTCCCCGAACGGGCGGTGCGGGTGGGCAGCACGCAGTCGAACATGTCGATGCCGCAGGCAACGCCGCGCACAAGCGTCGTGGGGTTGCCCACGCCCATGAGGTAGCGAGGCTTGTTGCGGGGCATGTACTGGGAGGCAAGCGGGGCAAGCGTCTCGAACATGAGCTCGTGAGGCTCGCCCACGCTGTAGCCGCCAATGCCGTAACCCGGGAAGTTGCCACAGTTCTCGAGGTGCTCAAGGGAGCGCACGCGCAGGTCAAGGTGCATGCCACCCTGCACGATGCCGAAGATGGCCTGGTCGGAGCGCGTATGAGCCGCAAAGCAACGGTCGGCCCAGCGGCTGGAAAGCTCCACGGCACGCTCCACCTGCGAGCGGTCGGCCGGGTAGCCCACACACTGATCGAGCTGCATGCAGATGTCCGAGCCCAGGCGCTGCGCGATGGCCATGTTGTCCTCGGGCGACCAGAAGACGTGCTTGCCGTCGTAGTCGTCAGCACGGAACTCCACGCCGCCGTCGGAAAGCTTGACGAGGTCGCCGTGGGAGAAGACCTGGAAACCGCCCGAATCGGTGAGGATGGGCTTGTCCCAGTTCATGAACTTGTGCACGCCACCAAACTCGGCGACGGTCTCAGAGCCGGGACGCATCTCCAGGTGGTAGGTGTTGTTGAGCACGATCTGGGCGCCCAAGGAGGCAACCGTGTCGGGCAGCAGGCCCTTGACGGTGCCTTTGGTGCCAACGGGCATGAAGACGGGCGTGTGAATGTCGCCGTGGGCGGTGTGGAAGACACCGGCCCTGGCATGCGTGCCGGGGTCCTCGGCAAGGACCTCGTAGGTAAACAGCTTCGAATCGCTCAAGAGCTCTCCTTGTCATGAGTTGCGTAATGCCCGCGTCCATCGTGCAGACAGGGGACGTAAGGCGGTTTCTGCGGTATAGAATAAGCCATTCTACTGTACTTCCAGCAAACACGCACGGATTACCACGACCGAGCGCTCAACCACGAAAGAACGAGAACATGGACGCAACGCAGATGCAGCGCACGCACAAGGCCCCCGAGCTCTTGAGCCCGGCTGGAACACAGGACGCGTTCAAGGCAGCGCTCGCCGCAGGGGCCGACGCCATTTACTGCGGCCTTGGCAGCTTCAATGCGCGACGCAACGCCGACAACCTGGACCTCGACCAGCTCCGCGAGTGCTGCGAGCTGGCTCATCTGGCAGGCGCGCGCGTCTACATCACGGTGAACATCCTCATTGCCCAAGAGGAGATGCCCCGGGCGCTCGCCCTCGTGCATGACTGCCACCTTGCCGGCGCCGACGCCTTCATCATGGCCGACTGGGGCCTCATCTCGCTGACCCGCACCCTATGGCCGCAGATCGAGATTCACCTCTCCACCCAGGGCAACGTCAACGATGCCGCAGGCGTTCGCTTCGCCAAAGAGGTCGGCTGCTCGCGCGTGACACTGTCGCGCGAGATGACGCTTCCCGAAATCGAGTCGTGCTCGCATGAGGGGGTCGAGCTCGAGGTGTTCGCACACGGCGCCATCTGCGTGTGCTACTCGGGGCTGTGCCTGCTCAGCAGCATGCAGCGTGGAAAGTCGGCCAACCGCGGCCTGTGCCGCCAGCCCTGCCGCCTACCCTACCGCCTTGTCGACGAGAAAGGCACGCAGCGCGACCGCATGAACGGAACGCGCCTCATGTCACCGCGTGACAACTGCACGATCGCCGACATTGACGCGCTCGTCGAGGCGGGGTGCGCAAGCATGAAGCTTGAGGGCAGAATGAAGGCCCCCGACTATGTGGGCACCGTCACAAAGGCATACCGCGCCGCGCTCGACGAGTGGGAGCAGGGCGAAGACCCGCGTGTGGACGCCGCGGTCATGCGCGACTTGGCACGCGCCTTTAACCGCAACTTCACCGACGGTTACCTGCACGGCAAGCACGACAACGACTTCATGAGCTACGAGCGCGGCAACAACCGTGGTCAGTACGCCGGCAGCATCATTCAGGCAAAGGGCAAGAAG
>USJP01000030.1 GCA_900555105.1 uncultured Coriobacteriaceae bacterium
AGTTCTTAGGGCTCGCCTCAGCATAGGCACGAAACGCCGAGAGCTCGTCGGGAAACGCCATGACCCAGGCATGGGCATGGGTGCCGGAGGCCGGGATGGAGTAGCGCTTCGCGGCCAGCACGTTAGACGTCGAGGCGCATCCGCCCACATAGGCAGCGCGCGCCGCCGAAAGGGCACCGTCAGGACCCTGGGCACGGCGCAGGCCAAACTCCGCCACGGGGCGGCCTTGGGCCGCCTGGCATACACGCGCGGCCTTCGTTGCAACAAGCGTCTCGAAGTTCACGAGGTTGAGCAACGGCGACTCAAGCAGCTGACAGTCAATGATGGGACCACAGACGCGAACCACAGGCTCACGAGGAAAAGCCAGATCGCCGTCGCGCAAGGCGTCGATCGTGACACGAGGGCGCCACTGCGAGAGCCACTCGAGAAACTCCGGCGAGAACATGGGGCCGCCGCCCGGGGCCTGGAGGTTACCGAGATAGGCAATGTCGGCCTGTGAGTAGCGGAAGTTCTCGACAAGCGACGCCAACTGACCCGTTCCGCAGACGAGCGTGAAACCGCCCTCGTAAGGATTCTCCCTAAAGAACGAGGTAAAGCATGCCTCCATGTCGGCCAGGCCGCTTCTCCAATAGCCCTCCGCCATAGTCAGCTCATACAGGTCGGTCAGCAGGCCGATCCCGTTCTCGCCGTCAGGCTCAAAGCTCGACGCGCGCAATGCCGCATCGAGGGCAGTCTGCCCCATGTGCAATCTCCCATCACCGTCGCCACCAAAGTCCGCAGACTTCGTTGACGTTATTTGCCCATGTTGAACATTACGAGGTAAATCACAAGAAGGACGAACATGGCGAGAATGACGCCGATGACAATCTTCTGCTTGGCAGGCATCGGCTCGAGATCGTCCAGACCATAGTCGGGATTCTCCCGGGCACGACGGCGCTCCTCCTTGCGGCGCTCCTTCTCAGCGTAGTACTCCGCGTCTTCCTTCGCGTACTTCTGAGCCTTGCGCAGGTTCTCGAGCTCGGCACGTGCGGCTCGCTCGCGCTGGGCCTCGTCGGCGGCGCGCTTCGCCTCGCGCAGGGCTTCAAGCTCGGCACGCTCTTCGTCGCTCAGGGGGGTGTCGTTGTCGCTCATTGGATTTCCTTCCTCAATGTTGACGGCCCATTATAACCGCCAACCCCACACATCAGGCCAGCATATCCCAGTACACAAGGTTTAGCATCATCATAAACCCCGCAAGCGCAACGAGCACGGCCACGACGTTCTGGCCACGCGTCCACGTGGAGCCGCGCCAGCGCGTCACGAGCATCCACACGATGGTCGCCGCGGCCAAGACGCAGTACACCCTCTCACCAACGAGCAGTGCTCCGAGCGCAGCAGGCGCAATGCCAACCGACAGGCTGTATATTCCCCAAACCGCGGCCGAAAGGGAAACAACCGTGGCAAAAGCAAGAAGAAGCGGGGCAATTTGTATGCGAGGGCGGCGGTGCCTCCGCAAGCCGGCAAAACAGCTCAGAACTCCCCTCAGCACATATCCAAGGCAGAAGACGCCTCCAAGCGCGGCGAGAAGAAGCAAGGTGAACTCAACGTTAAGTGTGTAATCGGGCACCAGGTAGTAGTCCTCGTCAGCGCGGGAGAACTCGCTGCCACGCGCAAGGCTCACATGGAAGCGATATACGTCCTGGTCAACCGCCGTATCCACTGAGTACACGCCAGCGCCGAGGTTGGTCGCGGTCAGGCTGTCGAGCATAAGAACGCCTTGGGCGTTCACTGACACCACGACGCGGTCAAGCGCAGTGAGGAACTTGGCCGGGCCCAAGGCAGCGTTGCCGGCGCTTTGGTAGGTTCCCACCCACACATAGTTATCCGGGGAGTCCGCTGCGCCCACCGAGATGTCCGTGCGGCCGAAAAGCACGCGCGGTATGCCTTGGGTGAGGTCGAATCGACCGGACTGGTTCGTCATAACGGCAACAACAAGGCCGCTGTCGGGATCCATATACAGCGAGCTGGTAAAACCTGATGCTGTTGTACCTGACTCGCCCAACACACTCGCCGTAAAGGGAAAGCTGAACATGCCGTGCGCGATGCGGGCCACACCGAGGCTCGGATAGGTGCGAGTCACCGAGAAGAATGTCTGCACCGTCTGAGGATTGTTGAAAAGCGCACGGTCGCCCTGGCCCATGAGCGCCTGACCGAGCCATAGCAGGTAAAGGCCGAGGAGGTCGTGGCGTGCGGAGAGGAAACACTCGTAGGCCCCACCGCGCCTTTTGCCAAGCGATAACCCGATTCGCCATAAAGGTCGCCAGCCGCAGCCCTGCTTGCATCGCCGCCCACCATGAGTCTCGTGCTCGTCATTCCCAACACATCGAAAATATGCGTCTGGACGTACTCGACGAAGTCAACCTGACTCACCTGCTGCACAACAACGGCCGCAAGAAGCGCGTCATAGGGGGTGTATCCCACGATAGAGCCAGGTTCAAATCCCGCCTCCACCTCGAAGAGCGAAAGCGCAACCGTGGCGTCGGTCAAGCCGTCGGCAAGCGAGGAGGCATTGCCCACCATGGCAACGTCTAAGCCGCTGACATGGTTCATGAGGTCGAGCAAGTCCAGGGACTCGTAACCTTCGGGCAGGTCCAGCCCCTCAGGCAGATAGGCGCTGAGGTTTGTGTTGAGGTTGAGCTGTCCCGCCTCAACCAACTGCATGACAGCAGCCCACACAAGCAGGTCACTTGTGCGGCCCCATTCGAAGGCCGTGCGCTCTCCGACCTCGGCGGAATCCGGGCCTGCCTCGTATCCATAGTTGTTTCTCAGCTGCACGGCCCCATCGGCTGAAACGGCTACCGCCACTCCGCTGGTCTGGTCGGTACCCGCAATGAAGGTGTCAATGAGCGACTCTTTGCTTGACGCAGCGGGCGTGGGAGCAGGTTGATCGGCAAAGGCGCACGGCACCCAGGCAATGAGAATCGCGGCGATGGCAAGAACAGCCCAAAGGGACATCAACCTGGCAGCATGGGCAACGCGATGTCGACTCATGCCTGGCCGCCGGACACGACACCCGAGCCGTCAAAAGCAGGGATGAAGCTCTCCCCCACCGTACCGCCCTGTTGCCACCAGAGGTTTTCAAACCCAAGCATGTCGGAGAAGTCCAAGGCTGCCTCGTAGTCTTCTTGAGGAAGCGGCACAGAGAGCTCCGTATGGCTCCCGAGTACCTCGGCAGAGGCGACGGGAGTGTATTGGTTCATGATCGAGATGTCGATGTCGTTGCCAAAGCGCGCCCACAGCATCTGCAGGACACGGAACGTATCGTCGAGATGGCCCGGCAGTACGAGATGGCGCACGATGACGCCGCGCTGCATGATGCCGTCGTCGTCCACCCGCCTGCCGCCCGCACGCCGCACCTGCTCGACTATGACCCCAATAGCTTCGAGTGCGACCTCGGGATAATCCCGTGCGCGGCTCAACTCCCAGGCAAGGTCCGGAGATGCGTACTTGAAGTCGGGCAACCACACGTGCACATCATCATTGAGCGCATGCAACACACAGGGACGCTCATACGAGGACGTGTTGTACACCACAGGAAGGTCCAGGCCGTCCCGGCGGGCAATCTCAAGCGCGCGATGGATATGCGGCGCGTAGTGCGTCGGCGTCACAAGGTTGATGTTGTGCGCACCCTGGGCCTGCAGCCCCAGCATCGCCTGGGCAAGCTCCTCGACGGTGACTTCTTTGCCCCATCCCGCCGAAGAGATGTCACGGTTTTGGCAGAAGATGCACTTGAGCGGGCAGTGAGAGAAGAACACGGCGCCCGAACCCCGCTCTCCCGAAATCGGCGGTTCCTCCCAAAAATGAAGGGCGGCACGCGCGACGCGCAGCTTGTCATCAGCCCCGCACACACCCGTTTTACCAGAATTCCTATTGGCCCCACACTGTCTGGGGCACAGCTCGCAGGCATCCAGGCACGACGGGTCGCTCAGCAGGGAAACGGCCTGCCCCATGCTCTACGCCTCCCCGGCTTCCATCCGCGATACCATGACGGCGTTGGCTGCGCGCTCCTGCGAATCGTCGAGCTTGGCAAGGTCGCAGGACACTCCTTGACGCTCGAGCGCACGGGCAAGCAACCAGTCGGCAAGCTCAGGGTTCTTGGGCAAAAGGGGCCCATGAATGTAGGTACCGACGACGTTTTTCCAACGGCAGCCCTCGTAGCCGGCGGCGCCGTCATTGCCATGGCCGTGAACGACGCGGCCGAGGGGCTTAACCCCGTCGGCGAGATGGGTCCTTCCGCCATGGTTCTCATAACCCACCACAGGCATGTCGAAAAGCTCGGTTTGAATCATGATGTTGCCAATAAGACGAGGGGTTCCCCGGTCCGTGTACATGTCGACAAGCGACAGGCCCTTGATGGTTTCCTCGCCCATGACGTAGCTGTGCCCCAGGAGCTGATAGCCGCCACACACAGCAAGCAGCACGCCGCCATCATTGACATACGAGCGCAGCTCGGTACCCACGGCAAGCAACTCGTTGCAGACAATGCGCTGCTCACGGTCGCTACCGCCTCCGATAAACGCAATGTCGATGTCTGAAAAGTCGGGGCGATGGCCGAAATGAACGGGAACGACCTCGCATTCGATGCCCCGCCATTCGCAGCGCCTCTGCAGCGTGATGATGTTGCCGCCGTCACCGTAGAGGTTGAGCAGCTCAGGGAAGAGGTGGGCGATTCTCAACTTGCGGCTCACTGCACATCCCCTAACTTCTCAAGGTCGGCTTTCACAGGCCAAAGGGCCGAGTAGTTCGTAAGCGCCCAGGCGTTCCAATCGCTGGGAAGCTCTTGGGTCTTTGACAGAAATTCAGCGACGTCGCCTGCGATCTGTGCATCGATGCCAGCGTACTTCAATCGCACCTGCATGTCGTTTGCACGTAAGCCTCCGACATAGACGACCTTGTCTTTCAGATCGCCCAGGCGCTCGAAGTCGACGTCCCACAACCAAGAGACATCAGTGCCGTCGTTGGCGTTATCATTGATGACAATGTAGATTGCCTTGGGAGCAGGATCGGACATGAGCAGACCCAGGTTCTGGTTGAATCCCGTGGGGTTCTTTGCCAGATTGAGCGTCACATGCCTGTCCTTCACCGAGAAGCGCTGCAGGCGGCCGTTCTTGGGATCGTACGCGTCAACCGTCTTCTGGAATTGCTCGAGGTCCACGCCGGCACCCAGTGCCGCAACGAAAGCACCGAGGAGGTTGTACACCATGTACACGCCGCCCCACGGCGCGTGGATGCGACCCATGCAGGACCCATCACGAGTCACAACGTCAAACGAGACACCGTCAATGCCCACGCGGACGTTGCGCGCAGCATAGTCAAGCTCGCCGCGCTCAAATCCGCATGAGGGACAGGAGAAATCTCCCAGCTGGCCGTAGTGGTGATAGGTGTACGTGAGAGGCGCTCCACACTCCTGGCAAAACGCTCCCCCTCGCACACGTTCCTGCGGCAGGTTCAAATCCTCGCCGATACCAAACGACAGAACCTTGCCGCCAGCCCTCTTGATCTTTACCGCAATGCCCGCGCATAGAGGATCGTCGGCGTCATACAGAAGGGTCGTCGAAGGAGAAGCGGACAAGGCCTGCACAATGACGTCCTGAACATGGTCAATTTCGCCGCATCGGTCGAGCTGGTCGCGGAACAGGTTGAGAAGCAGCAGCGTCTGGGGCTTCACATGGGGCACGATATGAATCGTCGAAAGCTCGTCGTTCTCGAATACGCCCCACTCAACGGGCGTCGAGGGCAAAAGCGCCGTCGTAACGCCCGTCGCCATGTTTGCCCCCGCCCAGTTACAGGCGACTCGCTGGCCGCTGTCTTGCACCGCATGGGCAAGCAAGTTGGTTGTCGTCGTCTTGCCGTTTGTACCGCACACGACGATGTTGCCCTTGGAAGGGCGCGACCCGAGCTCGTCGAGCACATGCGAATCTACCGAAAGCGCAATGCGCCCGGGGAGCGTCGAGGCATTGCGGTGGAAGACGTTCTTTAACGTCCAGGCACCCAACCTGCCCGAACCAACCGCGATTGAGCGGCGAAAACTCATTCTGCCAACCTTTCCTGCATGTCGTTATGGCAACGACGGCTATGCCTCGCTCTTGTCCTTGCGCCTGCCGCCCTCAATCTCGGCACGCGTGAGCACATTGGTCACACGGACGTTCACCGCGGTAACCTTAAGGCCCGTCATAGTTTCAATAGCACCGGCGACCTTGTCATGCAGTTCCTGGAACACACGCGGTGCGGACTTGCCGTACTCGAGAATGACCGCAATGTTGACCGTGCAGGCGTCGTCTCCCGACATCTCGACGGAAACGCCCTTGGTCGTGTCGGAGCCACGAAGTCCAGGAAGGGAGTTAATCAGGTTGCCCTTCAGCTGCAGCACGCCGTCAACCTCGCGAGCAGTCATGGCGACAATCTTCTCGACCACGCCACCGTCGATGGAAAGCGTGCTCTCGTCGTTGATGTTGACCTCGGTGCATGCCTGCTCAATCGTGTCGCAGGCCGGGGCACCGCCTTCGGCGGGGTCCTGAATCAGCTCATCGTCAGCCTCGGACTGTTCAAGAGCAGCCTCGTCTTCGTCCTCGACTTCAACTTCCGCATGAATCTCGGCGATATCCTCGTCGCTTGCAGCCTGCTGCTCGTCATCGAGCTCAACAACCTCAACGGGTACGTCTTCAATCTCGCAGGACTTCTTGTTCCTATGCATGGTCTCAGCCTTTCTAGTCTTGAGAGGACAAATCCTCGAGCAGGGCCTTTACCTTCGAGGCAGGGCGCTTCACAGAGCTGGCCTTGGGCAGGACAAAATGAACGTTCACGTTGCGCACCTGGCTGTCGCAAAATGCCTCGACGCTCTTCTTCACGCACGTCTGAATCTGTGCGGCAGCGGAGCTCATCCTGGGCTCGGAAAGCACGCTCACGTCGACCTTGAAGTCGACAAACGACGTGTCGCCCTTGCGCACGACCTTAGGAACGATCTTGAGCACCTGTATGCCCTCAAGGTTCTTGAGAGAATACGCGGCAACAGAGCGCAGCGCAGTGTATTCAATGGCAATGCGGCCATCGGGACCTGCGGCAAGCACGCCTGCCTGATGACGAAGCGAGTACACATAGACGGCAGAGAACAACAGGATGCCCAATGCCTGCACGATACCGAGCGCGAAAAGCAAGCCCTTGACGACACTGGCAAGCTCAGAGCTGCAAACAAGCAAGAAGAAACCTACAAGCACGAGCACGGAGCAAATCAGGAACACCGACGTGACGGTCTTTTTCCATCCCTTCATAGGGACCATCCTCTCTTACCTACGAGCAGGTTGCACGAGACGTCACAGGCTATATTAAGCGAAAAGGCCCCAGGCAGATGCCCGGGGCCTTCAAGATTCACCATGCTTGCGCGTGGAAGCTTACTCTTCCTCGAGAGCCGCGGCGATCTCGTCGGTCATCTCCATGGTGTGGTAGACGTTCTGAACGTCGTCGAGCTCCTCAAGACGGTCGATGAGACGCTGGACCTTCTTGGCGTCAGACACGGAGACAGTGGTCGGGGTGGTAGGAACCATGGTAAGCTCGCTGCCCTTGACCTCGATGCCCTGGGCCTCAAGAGCCTTGTGGACATCCTGCATCTTGTCGTAAGCGGTCCAAACGATCCACTCGTCACCGTTGTCGTCGTAATCCTCGCCCTCGGCCTCGGCGACGGCCATCATGAACTCGTCCTCATCGACGGCGTTCTCGCGGTCGGCAACCTTCTTGTCGTCGGAGTGAATGACCTTCTCGACGGCGATGGAGCCCTTGCGCTCGAACTGGAAGGCAACCGAACCAGTGGTGCCCAGGGAGCCGCCAGCATGGCTGAAGGCAGAACGGACATCAGCAGCGGTGCGGTTCTTGTTGTCGGTCAGGCAGTCAACATACACGGCGACACCAGCGGGACCATAGCCCTCATAGGTGATCTCGGAGTAGTTGGCTGCATCAGAACCAGAACCAAAGGCGTTCTTGATAGCAGCGTCGATCTTGTCCTTGGGCATGGAGTTCATGCGGGCCTTCTCGATGGCCGCAGCAAGGGCGAAGTTGTTTTCGGGGTTGGGGTCGCCACCCGTACGAGCGGCAACAGTGATGATGCGCGAGAACTTAGAGAAAAGCGCCGAGCGCTTTGCATCCTGCGCAAACTTACGATGCTTGGTGGTGGCCCACTTGGAGTGTCCGGACATGCATGCTCCTTCTTACCTGACTCAATTGACCAAGGCGTGTTCCGTCGCCATGAGAACAGCAAAACACACCAGACATAACGTTCCTATGCTACAAAATCTTGCAAGCATCTGGAATAGAAAATCTCATCTTTTTAGCAAATCACTAGAGAGATCACGGCTCAACATGGAGTCTCTGGGCTAAGTTGCGCTTATGCGCCACTATGACCAGGGCTATGCCCAGTATCACCAGTGGCAAGGAGAGCATCTGCCCCATGGTGATGGGCCCAAAAAGATACCCAAGCTGAGCGTCGGGCACACGCACGAACTCAATGAGAAAGCGGAACACCCCATAGCACGCCATGAACATGCCGATAAACGTGCCTTGGGGAAACGCAGGACGACGCCGTGACATGGCAAAGAGGATGCAAAAGAGAACAACCCCCTCGAGCAATGCCTCATACAACTGCGACGGATGGCGAGGAACTCCCCCACCCGACTCAAACGTCACAGCCCAAGGAAGATCGCAGGGCTTACCCCACAGCTCGCCATTGATGAAGTTCGCACAACGGCCGAAGAACAAACCAATGGGAGCTGCAATTGCCCCGAGGTCGCACATGGTCACAAATGACAGCTTAAGATACTTGCATGCACACAGGCCGCCAAGAACCGCGCCGACAAACCCGCCATGGAAGGACATGCCACCTTCGTTGAACATCAAAATGTGCGCCGGATTGCTCAGATAGTAATCCAGGTTATAGAACAGCACATAGGCCGCACGCGCGCCGATAATGACGCCAAAGGCAATAAAAACGATGAGCACGAACACATCGTCGATGCTCATCGGCAGCTTCCAACGCCGGGCAACACGATACATAACCAGGGCTGCAAAAAAGAAACCGGCAAGATATGCCAGACCATACCAGCGAACATCTACGGGACCGATTGAAAACGCAATGGGGCTGATTGCGTGATAGATCTGATCAAGCAACGAGCCTCCAAATTAGAAACAGTGAATAGAGACGCTGGATTCGGAATCACTCTGCGCAGCCTCAGGCACAACCACACACGTACGATCTACTTGTCCAACACGAGGGGCATGCTTGAGAAAGAATTCGCATGTATAACAGGCCTGTTTGATAGCTGCATACCGATCAACCGTGGCATCAAGAAGCAAATTGATGTCGGTTGCAACCTTATGCGTGGGCCTACTGCAAGCGGTGTAGTGGCACTCGCTCGGACAAGGGTTATAGCAGTCGCTGCGACAGTGCGGGCACTCCTCCGTCATCGGGGCAGTCAAGCCCATAAGACCATCGCACCCGCGAAGTTCCCAGCAACGAGGCTCAGCCATGATTAATCATCCTCGAGAGCGACGACCTTCGTGACGCCAGGCACGCGCTCCTTCAGCACGCGCTCAACACCCATCGAAAGATCGTAGGAGGAAAGCGCGCAAGAAGCGCAGGCGCCATGCAGCTCAACCGTGACAACACCGTCTTCAGAAATGTCGACCAGGGAGATATCGCCACCGTCGGCCTGAAGCGACTCACGCATAATCTCAATAATCTGAACTACCTTAACGCGATCAATAGCCATGTTAACCTCTCCATACTTGGTGGTAGGACACAGGTATTATACGCATATTGAACGGGAAAGCCCCTGTAGGGGGTGAAAAACCAGGCCGGCGTCGCAGCGGCAGGTCAAGAAACCGAGGAGCAGCAGATCCAAACGAAAATTCATTGAGAAAAGTCTCATAAACGCGAAAAGGCCCCGGAGGGCCTTTTTGGTGACGCGGGCGCCC
>USJP01000031.1 GCA_900555105.1 uncultured Coriobacteriaceae bacterium
GGACGACGTGCCTGTGCGCGACGAGGTGCGCGGCGCCTGCGAGATGCTCGGCTACGACGTGTTCCAGGTAGCCAACGAGGGCAAGATGGTGGCCGTTGTGCCCGCCGACGAGGCCGACGCCGCGCTTGCCGCCATGCGCGCAAGCCGCTATGGCGAGAACGCCGCGATTATCGGCGAGGTCTGCGAGCCCGCCTGCGAGGGCGGTCACACCGTTCGCCTGAAGACCGCGTTTGGCTCCACACGCATTCTTGACATGCTTGTGGGAGAGCAGCTCCCCCGCATCTGCTAGCATTTCACTCACGTCTGGCCCGTATACACCGAGGCCATGTTCGACGACCTTGATTGGAGAGTCTGCCGTGACTCGCAAAAACATCGCACAAGCGCCGTGCCCTGCCGAGAAACTCGTGGCAGAGCATGTGCCCTCCCGCATGCACGTCAAGGACAGCACCCTGTATGACTTCAGCGATGTTGCCCTGGACAGTGCGCGCAACTTCATGGGTTGGACCGACCTGGCAAGCAACCCCCCCACCCCGATTGAGCAGATCGAGGAGTTCGCCCGCGGCGTGGCCGACGACGACATCAACTACGTAGGCCTTCTCGGCGAGGGCGGCAGCTCCCAGGCACCCATGACCATCACAAAGCTCTGCGCTGCCCTGCACCCCCACGTGCGCTTCTCCACGCTCGACTCCCTGTCGCCCGTGTACGTGAGGCAGATCCTGCACGGTGTGGACTACGCGCATGCCATCTTCATCGTGTCAAGCAAGTCGGGCGGCACACTCGAGACGCTCTCGCTGTATCACGTCATCTGGGAGGATGTTGTCCGCGAGCTCGGTGAGCAGGAGGCCGGCAAGCACTTCGTGGCCATCACCGACCCGGGCAGCGACCTGGAGAAGCTTGCCCGCGAGCGCTCCTTCCGCGGCGTGTTCCTCGGCGAGCCCACCGTTGGTGGTCGTTTCTCGGCACTGTCGGTCTTCGGCCTGGTACCGGCGGCCTTGTGCGGCCTGGACGTGCGCGACATGGTGGCTCGCGCCGCCGAGATGGAGCGCATGTGCTCCCAGGACAGCCTGAACAACCCCGCCGTGCAGCTGGCGAGCTTCCTCATCACGAACCTCTCCCCCGCCTCGGCCAACTGCTTCACCTACATCTCGCCCCAGCCGGGGCGCGTCTTCGGCCTGTGGATGGAGCAGCTCATCGCAGAGAGCCTCGGCAAGGACGGCAAGGGCGTCGTGCCTCACATCGAGATCGACGTCAACCTGCTCAACCACCATCAGCCCATGCACCCCGTGGTGGTGTACCACACCAACGCCGACTCCACGTTCGACCGCGAGGCTTCTATGCTCTCGCCCAACGTGCCGCAGCGCTCCTACATGCTCGAGGACCCCATGGACATCGGGCGCCACTTCGTGCTGTGGGAGTACGCCACCGCGTTCATGGGCTGGCTCATGGAGGTCCCGCCTTTCAACCAGCCCGACGTGCAGGCCGCCAAGACCAACACAAAAGCAATTCTCGCAGGTCATTTGCCTGACCGCACGCATCGCCTGGCCGAGCCTTGGGTGTGCGCCGAGTACTCCGACGAGTTCGCCTCGCAGACGGGCATCGTCGACCCCACGCAGATGCGCTCCGTGGACTCGGTGATCGACGCCTTCATGAGCCTGGTTGAGCCTGGCTGCTGGATCTCGGTCAACGCGTTTCTTCCCTTCACGGGCGAGCGCCGCGGCCCCATGGAAGTCATCCGCCACACACTCGCACGCCATCTGAGGGTGCCCTGCTCGCTTGAGATCGGCCCTCGCTACCTTCACTCGACCGGCCAGCTCCAGAAGGGCGGCGAGAACACCGGCCTCTTCCTCATTCTCTCGGGCAACGAGGTCAACGACCTGCAGGTTCCCAACACCCAGTACAGCCTGGGCCAGCTTGAGGTCGCGCAGAGCAAGGGCGACCTGGAGACGCTCTCGGCCAAGGGACGCCGTGCACTGCACCTGCACATGATCGACACCGACGCCGACACCCTGTGGAGGCTGGCGCACGCCTTTGAGGAAGCCGGAACGAGGATTGCCATCAAGCGCGCCTTGGGCAAGTAGGGGGTGCCGTATGAAGAACGTCGCGATTGTGACGGGGGCCACCTCGGGCGTGGGACGCGAGTTTGTACGGCAGCTCGACGAGATGCTGTATGGCTCCATCGACGAGATCTGGGCGGTGGCGCGCAGCGCCGAGGGACTCTCTCAACTGTCTGAGATGGCCCGCACGCCCGTGCGCGCCTTTGCGCTCGACCTGACCGACCCCAGCGCCCCGCGCCAGCTGGAAATGACGCTGGAACTGGAGCGTGCAGCACAGGGCGTAAACGTCGTCTGGCTCGTCAACAGCGCAGGGTCGGGATGGTTTGGAGGCTATCAGGATATGGACAGCTCGGCCGTGCGCCGCATGGTCGAGCTCAACTGCCTGGCCCTTGCCGACATCACCTCGGCAGCCCTCCCCTACATGTCGCCGGGCTCTCGCATCGTGAACATGGCATCCATCGCGGCGTTTTTGCCCCTGCCCGGCATGGCTCTGTATGCAGCGACGAAGCGCTTTGTGCTCGACCTCACGCACGGCCTCAACGAAGACCTGCGCGGCACGGGAATCAACGCCTGCGCAGTGTGCCCCAAAGCGATGCGCACGGGCTTCTGGGACGGCGCGGGCTCCGACGAGGCCAAGGGCATGGGCTTCTTCTTTGGCACGGAAGACGTTGCCGACGTGGTGCGCAAGGCCATCCACGCCGTGCAGATGGGCCGCGGCAGCGTCGTCACTTCGCCCGACATGAAGCTTGCCTGTGCCGCCTTCAAGGTGATGCCCTACGGCCTGCTCTGCGGGCTCACCAAGGCGGCTTTAGCGGCACGCCGGTCACTGGCCTACTAAGGCGCGCGCCACCACACTCGCTCTTCTTCCATACCGATGCACAAAAAAGGGTCCGCATATGCGGGCCCTTTTGCATGGCGTAGATAAGCGCACACAAGCGCCGTATGAGGCTGCAGCGCCGTATATCCGAGGCTTAGTGGCAACCGGAGCAGCCGCCGCCACAATCGCTGCAGGAACCGCCGCAGCAGGACTCGGGGGCCTCCTCGCGGCTGACAAGCTCGAGCTCAAACGTCAGGGCCTTGCCGGCGAGGTTGTGGTTGAAGTCAAGGTACACCTTGCCGTCCTCGATCTTCTCAACCAGAGCAGGCATGGGATAGCCGGCGGGGTTGCGGAAGTAAACGGTCTGGCCCACGGGAAGCTGCTCGTAGTTGGGCACGGACTCGCAGGGGATGGCCTGCACGAGGCGCTCGTCACGCTCGCCGTAGGCATCCTTGGGCTCGAAGCGAGCCGTCTTCTTGTCGCCGGGCTGCATCTCAGCGACAGTCTTCTCAAAGCCTGGGATGACCTGGTGGGCACCTTCGACGAACGTGATGGGCTCGTTGCGGTCGTAGCTGCAGTCGAACTGCGTGCCGTCGTCGAGCGTGCCGCGGTAGTGGACGGAAACCTGAGTTGCCATTGAGCTCTCTCCCATTCCGCACGGGGCCTATCCCCATGCTGTATCCATTAGAACGCAACGTAGATGCAGGCACCGCGCATCCAAGGGTCCAAAGGCCCAAGCCATGCGTGAACCTATGTGTACCCCGCCCGGCTCATGCCAGACAAGAAGTAGCGCATGAAACACCCGCGTCGAACAAAACAAAGCATGCGCTACCATAGCATATGCAACGCAGCTAAAGCCCTGCGACCGGGCAAGAATTGCCCGAATGACGCGCAGGATACCACCTTGTGCCAAAGCGGACTAATACTCGCCACCATGTGCGTTGCCGAACTTGTCGGCAGCCTCTGCAAAGTTGGGCTGCTGCAACGCCCATGTGACGAACTCGGGCGTATCGACAACCAAGAAGTCGGCCTCATAGCAGGCAAGCAACGACTCGTCGGCACTTCCGGGTTTGAACACGGGGCGGTCGGGCAAATACGGCGGCACATAGCTGGGGCTGGCAAGAAAGAACGCAGCCCCTGGGCACAGGCGCGCGAGGCCATTGAGGGCGCGCTTAGCGGCATCCAGGCGGCCGAGCTTGTAGAGCAGCACGCTGCGCGCGATGTGCATCCAGCAGCTGCCCTCTCGGCCATAGCGCACATCGAGGGCGTTGAGCCCTTCCTCGTCCTCAAGACGCGCGTACAGCAGCGCGGCGGTGTGGCGCACGCCCTGTCCGTCGGCAGGAGCCTCGTCAAGCATCTCGCAGGCCAGGTTGAGCGCCTGGCGATAGCAAGCCGCCTGCACAAGCAGATCGAGCCTGCGGGCACGCATGCGCAGGTAAGGGCGCATGAACACGGCATCCCACGGGTCGGCCACGGCATCATCGTAGAGCGCCGAGTGCTGCTCGCACCACTGACGGGCCTCGGCCTCAAGCTCGCTGAGCCCATCGATGGCCTGCTCGAACGTGTCGGCCATGATGATGACGTCGAGTGTGCGCGCGTCGTAGCAGTGTGGGTCGCACTCGATGCAGCGAGCTAACAGCGCATGGGTCTGAGGAAGCTTCGAGGGCGGTTTACGGGGCGCGTCGGGGGCGGTTCCATACATCGCGTCGAGCTCGTCGTCAATGTCGCGCTGGGCGCGTGCCACAGCCTTCTCAAGCAGGAGCAGCGCCTTGTCCTCGTCGTCCTTCACGAGGGTCTCAGGCGAACGCATCGCCTGGCGCGTGAAGTCTGCCATGCGAGCGGCGTCGGTGGCCAGGCTCGGGTCGTCCTTGACGGCCTTGCGCAGAAGGCGCTCGGTGAGTTCTGCCGCTACAAGCATGTCTGGTCTCCCCCTTCCCGTTCCTGTGCCGCCTGGGCCCTCGACTCCTCCAGCACACGAGCCGCCTCCACATCGGGGTGCATCGATATCCATGAGCTCAGAGGGCTCGAGAAGTCCCCGCAGTTCTCATCGAGCACGACGGCCGCCTCGCTCACCGCGATGAACAGCTCGTCGTCGCTGCCCTCCGCGTACTCGAGGTGGCCGAAGAGGCCGGCGGGCAGTTCGTCCTGGTAGGCAAGGGTGACGCCAGCCTGGGGATAGGCGCGCATGACGGCATGCAGCTCACGCTCGGCCGCCTCGAAATCGCGGCGCTTGTAGGCCAAGAAGAGTTCGGCCAAGGCAAACCAGGCGTTGTCGTCACCCGGATAGCGCTCGCGCAGCGCATGGAAGCCGGCCTCGTCCTCAAGCTTCACGTAGTCGAGGGCCGCAACCTGCCTGAACCCGGCAACGTCGTCATGGTCGGCATCAAGCATCTTGAGGCAGACCTCGAGCGAGACGCGGTAGCGTCCCAGGCTCAGCTGCTCGTTGGCTATGTCGAGCATCCAACGCAGGTAGGGCTTCATGTACGGCCCCATGCCCATGTGGCCCTGCATGGGCATGGCATGCACGGCGCGCGCTCGCTCGGCGCACTCGTCATGCACGCGTTCGGCTCCCTCGACAAGGAAGTCGAGCATCTCCTGGCGCGTGGGGCGTTGGAGGTTCTTCTGAATGCGCAGCGCGTCATGGCAAGCAGGGTCGAGCTTAAGGGCCTCGTCGACCATGGCAGTGGCCTCTACGGTGCTGCGGTTGACGTCGTCTTGGGTTTTCGCCTCAATGACCTGGTGGTCAAAAATCTGGGCGGCTCGGCCGGCGAGAGCAAAGGCACGGTCGGCATCCGTCTGCGGCAGGGCGTCGCGATCCTTGGCATATCGCTCGGGAAAAGCCGAGAGCATGGCGACAAGGTTGGGATACTCCTTTGCCGCCGTGGAGGACGCCCAGCGCACGGCCAGGCGCTCAAAGTCTTCAGAAGCAGGAACCATGCTCATCGCGAGTCCCCCTTTCGGTACAACGTTGGGTGGATCAGAAAAATCGCGGGCAGGCGCGTCACCCGCGCGGCAAGGTCATGGTGAGGACGACGCCGCCTCCCAGGCGCTTGCGCTGCTTGATGGTACCCCCGTGGGCATACACGGCAAGCGCCGCTACATAGAGGCCATACATGAGCCTGTCAAGGCGCATGACGCGCTGGCGGTTGAGGCCGGCCTCGCGGTTCGACTCTGAGCGGCCTGCCTCAGCAGGCAGACACATGGCCTGCAGGAGCACCTCGATCGGGGCCTTGTCGTTCTCCTCGATGCGAGGCCTGTCGAGCAAGGCGTTGCGCAAAAGGGCTGCACGCTTCTTCTCGTAAACGAACTCGGTGCCCACGCCCGAGGCTGCGGGGGCGCTTTCAAAGGCACCCAAATCAAGCGGGCAGAGCTCCTCGGGGCGGTTGTCCTGTACAACGAGAACGACGTCGGTCTCATTGGCACGTACGGAAACCTCGACGACACCGCCCTTGGCGACGCAACCGCAGGCACATTCCAAGATGAGCGTGACCGCAAGGCGAACAAGCGGCACGTCGGCCACGATGACAGGCGTGGACTGGCCCGGCACCATCTGGAGCACCTTGCCTGCCAGGCCGCTCTTGAGTACATCGACCACGCCTGCCGCCTCGGCGGCCAGGTCGCACTGGGCCTGAGGCTCGGCGGACAAGGTCGCCTGCACGCGGTCGAGCATGATTTGCATGCGCGAGGTCTCGTCGGCCACGGCGCGCTCGAGAGCCTCACGCTGCACGGCGTATTCGGGGCGCACCGTCAGGAGCGCGTCGCCCAGGGCATGGACGGTCTGAATGGAAAGGGAGTCGTCGCGCAACATGAGGTCAGCAAAGGCGCTGCGCACGCGCGTCGCATGCATGGCGCGCAAATCGCGACGATGCTTGACGGCAAGCGATTGGCGTTCGAGGGCGAGCTTGATTTGGTCGGCGATGGCATCAAGGAATTCGAGGTCGTCGGCAGTGAAGTGACTGCCCTTGACGGCGACGGCCAACACGCCCTCCATGCCTGTCTGCGAAATGAGCGGCAGGTAGATGATGTCGGACTGCTCGTGAAAGTCGGTGAGAGCGCCGGCACGGGAGCCGTTTTCGAACACCCAGTGCACCACGTACTTCTCAATGAGCGAGTTGAACGTGTCCTCGCCAAGGTCGCCCTCCACCACGTTGACCGTGGCGTCGCGGCGTGTGCGGTCGGTATTTTCGGAATCAAACGGGTCGGCCAGGTACATGGCGCATGAACGCCCAAAGAGGCTCACGACGCTCTGGAGCGCCGTGTCAACCGTCTCGGCAAGGCCATGCGCATAAAAGAAGCTGCCCGTGAGGTCGAACAGGGCCTCGGTGCGCCTACGAGACGCGTCGTGAGCGTCGGCCTCCTCGCCGAGTTGTACGACGAGCGTGCCGAGCACAACGGAGATGACCATGAAGAGAATGAAGGTGAGGAGGCTGGCGCGATGGTCGATGCCAAGGTCATAGTAGGGACGCACGAAGCGCCAGTCCTGGATGAGCGCGCCAATGCAAGCCGCGACAATCGTGGGCAAAAAAGCACGCGAGAAGAAGGCCACGGCAACCGTGCCCGCCAGGAAGGCCAGGTAGGTTACGCCCTCTGCAAAACCGAACTCGTAGGCGGCATAGGCGGCTGCGGTCGCCGCGATGAGGCAGGCGCACGTGATGAGCCACGTGCGAGGCCGCCTCACGCGATGAACGCGTCCAGCCTGGCTGTCTTTAAGAGCATCGGAAGGAAAAGCCTGTGACACATCAATACTTTCTCATGGGGATAAGCCTGACTTTAGGGCCACGGCCAAGCATCAGGGGCGCCGTACCGCGGACCCAAGCGTCGACCTTGTCCCAATCGCGATAGTCGCCTTCGGCGAGCGGGTAGACGCGAAGCGCCAGCTTCTCCATGTTGGTGAAGCCTTCGGTTCGCTTCCAACCAGGGAAGACGACGCTTGCCTTGGGATGCAGGCCATGCGCCGTTTCGTGCATAACGGCATCGAGATCTCGCTCAGCAAGGCCCTCCGTCTGGGGTGAGGCGGCGCGTAGGCCTACCGAAAAGAGGGCAAGCGGGTGTTTGTCGAGAAACTCCGCGTTGGCGGTGAGCCAATCGCGCGCTTCCTTGTGGAACTTGCCCATCCTCACACCGCTGCCAAAAACCACGGCATCGATGTCAGAGGGAACGGTGGGCATTTCCTCGACACTTACAACTTGAGGGCGAACGCCGTATGCGATGAAGTCGGTTCCGATGCGTTTGGCGATAGTGGTGGTGCAGCCAGAAAGTGTCGAATACGCAATGAGTACCTTCTCCATGCGATGAAGCATGCAATCTCCTATTCCCCTGCGGGCAACATAAGACGAACCCATATTGTAACGCACAAAAAGGCCACCCGCGCGAGGCGGGCGGCCTTTGCCAGACGAAAAGCCGAAAGTTTCGACTAGTCCTCGATCTGGATGGTGTTGCCCATGACGACAGGCATCAGCAGGCAGATGGCATAGACGAAGAAGGCGAGGCCGGCCATGGTGGAAGACATGGAAGAGTCGAGAACGACGCCCAGGGCCAGGCAGACCATGACGAGGGACAGGATGATCTCGATGGCCATGCCCTTGTAGTGCAGGGCCTTGGTGGAGAAGGCACCGAAGAGGACGCCCAAGCCGCAGAAAGCGATGAACAGGGCGATGACCCACTCGAAGGAGAGGGTGCCGACGAACGGGTCAACAATGGCGCCGACGCAAGCGGTGAGAGCCATGATGCCCGAAATCACCAGGTAGCCGGAGATGGTCTTGGAGCCACCAGCGTTCTTCCAAGCAGCAATCTGGCAGATGCCGGCAACAGCCATGACGACAGCACCGATGAGCTCACCGGCGGGCCAGGTGTAGCCCTCGGGAAGCTGCGGGTTGTGCATGGCCTCGGGCAGGATGCTGTGACCGACGAAGCAAATCACGCCCATGACGACCAGCAGTACGGCGCTGACGACGAGGCCCATGCGCGCCCAGCCGATCCTCTTACCAAACTCCATGGTAGAACCCCTTTCCTCCACGCCCGAAGGCGTGCTCCCGGCCGCTTTTCGACCGCGGTACAGAACTTTCCTGAGCAAGTATTCTATAGCTATTGCCAAAAAACAACAGTCTCAGCGCGCATGCTCACGCGCTTTATCCAAAAATGCACGCATAAAACGATATCTGCGGTACGAAAAAGGCCCCCGCGGGCAAAGCGAAGGCCTTTTTGAGGCAAATCTGGCAGTGTGCCTGCGTAAACTTACAGCGCTTCGATCTTGTCGGCCCAGAGCGCCATGTTGGTACCGTCGTAGACAAACTCGCCGTAGACGTTGATGTTGGAGTCCACGTCGTAGGAGCTCTTGATATCAACGGGATAGAAGTACACGGTGAGCTGGTTGGCGGCGTTGTTGGGGTCGGAGACCACCATGGAGGACAGGCCGCCGTCGTCCGCCATGTCGATGGAGGCGACGGTGCAGTTCAAACCAACCTGCTTGGTGCTCCACTTGGCAGGCTCAGTAAGCAGGTTCTCGCCAAAGACCGGCCATTCGTAAGTGGTGGCAAGCGTCAGCAGGGCGCTCTTGGCGTTATTGAGGTTGGAGTACGCCTCGCTACGCTCATTGGCCGTGGCAGACGTGTTGTCCAGCACCGTCTCGGCGGCAGTCACGGCCTGGCGGAGGTTGTAGGCGGTGTAGCGCGTGTAGGGGTGCGTCTCACGCTGCTCGTCGAGAGCCGCGTTGGAGTCGTCAACGAGGGTCTGAAGCTGGCTGACATCCGAAGAGACAGCCGGGGTACCGGGGCCTCCTGCCTGGTTCGCCTTGCAGGAACCGATGACAAGCGTGAGCACAACGACAAGGGCCACCAGCACGATGACCGCAACCCAGAACGAGGCGCGCTGGGTGACCGGACGCACGAGAGTGCCGCAATGGGGGCAGCGCGACTGCAGGTGGTCGACGGGGTGGCCGCACATACGGCACGGCGTGCCAGTACCCACATAGTCGCCGTCCTCGTACTCCACAGCGCGGGACTGGGCGATGCGAGACGA
>USJP01000032.1 GCA_900555105.1 uncultured Coriobacteriaceae bacterium
CCTAGAGTACTCCAGTACACGTCGGCATCGCGCGCCTTGCGCATCAGAACCTGCTTTTGGCGGGTAGCGGAACCTCGTCCGCCGCGTTCCACAGGTGCTCACGTACATCTAGTACGCATCGCACCCGTGCGCCTTGCGGACGAGAACCCGCGTATGTGCATGTAGCAGAACCTGGCCTGCTGCGTTCCACGGGGCTCGTCGCAAAGGACGCTCCGTGTCGGACGCGGCGTAACAAGAGGGTGTCTGCGTAGATTGGGTGGCAATGGGGGTCTTTTGGCTTCCATTGCCACCATCTGTGCGCAGAGAAAACGCTTCGAGACCTCGGCGTCTCAAAGGATTGGGGAGGACCACACCATGGCAAACAACAGTACGGCTACCGGCATCGACGAGCTCGACCTCAATGACGTCCTCGACGAGGGCTATGACCCGCTGGCCGACATCGACTTCGCCGGCGACGAAGACGTCGACTATCCCGTGGGAGACGGAGCAAACCTGAAGCAGGCCGGCCTTCCCGAAGTCGAGCCCGTGCCCATGCACGACGCCAGGCCCGCCAGCGAGCGCACGGCAGAGCTCTTCAGCCGCATGGCTACAAGGCGCAAGACGCTCTTGGCCATCCTGCGCAAATGCCAGGAGAAGCAGCCCGTGCGCGAGGTCATCGATTACATCTGCGACCTCAAGACGCGCGACCACAGCGTGTACTCGGCCAACGACTTCTGCTCGCTGCTTGAGCGCGCCGGAGCCATCGAACGCGTGGGCGAAGACGGCGCATCCTACGAGGAAGTGGAGCTTGAGCCCAAGACGGTAGTCATCGACGGCGTTGAGTACCTGGAGCCGCAGACCCCCGCGCCCGCCTTCTGGCTCACCACCCAAGCCGGCCTGGACATGCTCACTTCCGACGATCCGGAAGGTCGCACCGAACAGCTGTTCGAGGAAGAAGGCGCCTACCTGCCCATCTTCAAGCGCATCCTCACCTTGTGCAGTGCAGCGGGCGGTGCAAGCGCCAAGCAGATTGCCAAAGCCTGCGACACCGACCCGTTGCTGCAGAGCCCGCGTTACTACTCTTCGCGCTTTGTTGAGAAGCTCAACAAGTCCGACGCCCTTACCTGGGCGGGCAAGACCTGGGAGCTGACGCAAACCGGCCGCGAGGCCCTGGCGCAGCTCGAAAGCGTCGACGACCCCGCCAGTGCCGAAATCCTCGCAAACCTCGAAGCCTAAGCGCACCCGCCCAAAGGAGCCCCATCATGGCAGACGAAATGCTCAATGACCTGGCCGAACTCTGCGCCCAGCGCGACTCGACCTACGCCCTTCTTGCACGCCTCTATCGCGTGGAAGTCGATCAGCCCCTGCTTGACGGCCTGCATGCCACGCGCTTCCCTGCCGCAACGGGATCGACCAAGGCAAACGCGGGCTACCGCGCGTTGGCCGAATACCTGAGCAACATCGACGAGCGCAGCACCACCGAGCTCGCCGTGGACTTCGCACGCGTCTTCATCGGATACGGCGTGGACTCCTACGCAGCGGCCTTTCCCTTTGAGAGCGTCTACACTTCCGAGAAGCGCCTCAAGATGCAGGAGGCGCGCGACGAGGTGCTCGCCATCTACCATGCCTACGGTCTGGACAAGAGCTCCGAGTGGGAGGAGAGCGAAGACCACGTTGCCGCTGAACTCGAGTTCATGCAGGTGCTGTGCGCCCGTACGACCGAGGCCCTAAAGGCCGGCGACGAGAACAAGGCAACCCAGCTTCTGCAAACGCAGAAGAACTTCCTGGAAGACCACTTGGCCAGCTGGACCCCAATGATGACCGTCGACATCCGCCGTCTTGCCAAGACGAAGTTCTATCTGGGACTCGCCGACCTCACCGACGGCTTCTTGGCCGAGGACGAGACATTTTTGAACGAGGTTCTGGGAGACGAAGAGTAGCCAGCGCGCCTTCATGCAACAACAGGCGCGTCAGGATCCAACGCCCGGCCGGGTGCCGCATGTAAGCAGGGCGGTCGACCGGGCGTGGCAGACAAGGGGGACAGGCACATGGCAGACACCATGGTGCGCGAATGCATTTTAGGCAATGTGGCCAGCGGCAAAACAGAAGCCCTGGTACATCGGGTGGTTGAATATCTCAGTGGCCAATCAAACAGCAAGGACGTCCTCGTCCTTGCCGCCTCGCCCGATGCCGCCGAAACGCTTAAACGGCACCTGGCCGCTGCCTTGGACATCCCCGCAAACACGCTGGGCGAGCAGGGCGTGCGCGTCTCTACTCCACGCGCAATCGCCCTCGAAGTCCTCGGCAATCCGAAAGCCCAGGCGGCATGCGGTCGCAAGCCACGACTGCTCTTGCCATTCGAAGAGAACATCCTGCTTGAGGACGTAAAGGCGAGCGGTCTGCGTCCCAAACGCCTGCGCGAAATGCTCAAGTTCTTCTACCGCAGCTGGACCGAACTCGCCAACGACAAGCCCTCTTGGCTTGTCAGCGAGGAGGAAGTGCAGGTGCACAGCCTGCTCAAGGAATGTCTCGCCTTTACGGGCGGCATTCTGCCAAACGAGCTGTCAAACCTCGCCGTAAAGTGGCTGCGAGCCGATGAGACGGCGCGGGAGGCCGCCTCCTATGACCTTGTGCTCGTTGACGACTACCAGCTGCTCAGCCGCGCCTCACAGGTGCTCGCGGGGCTTCTCGCCCGCGAAGGACTCGTCGTCACCGGCGACATGCAGGCAACCAGCGAGGTGTTCGAAGAGTATCCCTATGCCGCCGGTCTTATCGAGTTTGCGCAGGCAGATGGCGTGCAGAAGACGCGACTTGACGCATGCTGGAACAGCGCGGCCGTACATGCATGCTGCGAGAACCTGATTGGCGCAGCGCAAACCCACGAGCAAGAATCCCGCGACTTGGCAGGCGCGAATGGAGATGGCGAGCGGGAGGCACGCGCGTTTGCAGGGGCAAACGGAAACGGTAGGCAAGAAGCACGCGACTTGGCAGGCGCGGGTGGACATGGGGAGCGGGAGGCACGCGCGCTTGCGGGCGCAAATAACGAAGGAACCCAAGAGCCTGCTGCCTCGCAGGCCAGGCACAGCCCCGCGACCGCGGTAGAAGCAAGCCCCCATGCGGCGTGCGCAGAAACGGCCCCTGTCGAGAACCCCGCCAGATTCACCTGCACCCTCTCGTTCCCCACGGCCGAGGCCGAAATCGCCCACGTCGCGCAGCACATCGCAGACGCCATCGAGAAGGGTACGCAACCGAGCGACTTCTATCTTGCCGCCCCGAACGGCGTGTGGGCGAAGTCGCTGAGCCGTAGCCTGGAGGCCCGCGGCATATCTACAGCACAGAGGCCGAGCGCACGCATGCTCAGCGGCGATTCCCGCGACCTTATGCGCTGCAAGACATCGCGCCTGGTCACCCTACTCGCGCTGGCCGCCGACCCGTGTGACATGCTCGCATGGCGCAGCTGGTGCGGCTTTGGCGACTGGCTCACTAACAACCCCGGCTTTGCAGCGCTGCGGCGTTATGCCGCTCAGCAAGGGCTTGCTCCCTACGATGCGCTTGCTACAGTCGCAGCCGACAACCCTTGCCGAGAGGCCCTCGGCGAGCTCGATGCAGCCGAGCAGGCAAGCCTTGAGCGCATCTCGCAGGCATTCAAAACCGGGCAGGCTGCCCTGATGCAGCTCGAGGGGCTTGTGGGACGCCAGCTGATTGACGCGGCTTGGGAACTGCTCGACTGCGAACAGCACGCTCAAGAAACAACAGCTGGTCAAGGAGGTGTGCCTGCCGATTTGCTCCGGCTGCTCGACGTCGAGAACCCCAAGCTTGCCCATGATGCCGCAAGCCTTGTCGACCGACTTCTGATGGCGCTGAACGAACCTCGCTTCCCCCTTGCCCAAAATGCCGTGCGCATCGGCGACCTTGCCGCATCGCATGGCTCCTCGTACAGGACGGTGGTGCTGAGCGGCTTCGTCAACGGGTTCATCCCCAAGCATGCATACTTCGACCCGGTGAAGACACCCCTTGACCGTATGGGGCTCCTGTACGGCACGGATGCGCGCCGTGTCTACCAGGCTGCGGGCTGCGCGCGCGAGGAGCTCCTCGTGACGGCATTCACCCAGATGGACGCCTTGCAGGCTGAGCGGCTCGATCTCAAGGTCGATCGCGTCTTCATGCGCGAGGGAAAACGCCTGGCACGCATCTCCCCCAGCGAGCTCATCGGCTCGATGGGACTTGAGGTGCAGGAGGCCCACGCATGAGCGCCCAAGTGAAGGCCATGGCGCGGCGCAGGCGCGACCAGGCAGACGAACCCACCGTGACGCGCGCGCTTCAGGCCCTGCAAAGCGACCATGTCCATGTGCGCCAGGAGCGCTGCCTGCTTGTGCGCAACCGCAACGCGGAGTGTCTGCGATGTGCTCAGACCTGCACATCGGGCTGCATCAGCTACAACGAGCAGACAAAGATGCTCGACATAGATCAGGCTCGCTGCGTGGGCTGCGGCACATGCGCCACTGCCTGTCCTACCTGCGCACTTGAAGCCCGCGACCCAAACGACACCGAGCTGCTCGCGTGTCTGCAGGGTGCGCTTAACGCAAGCTCGTCCAAGAGGATTGCGATTGCCTGCGAGAAAGCGGGCATCGCCCAGGATGAGTGCACCGTTCGCCTCACCTGTTTGGGACGCATCGACGAATCGGCACTCCTCCAGCTAGCCACCTGGGGGGCACGCGAGGTCACTTTGACTTGCGGGGCCTGCAACGCGTGCGAGCACAAGCCAGGTCGCATGGTCGTTGAGGAAGTCTGCGAGTCGGCAAACACCCTGCTTGGTCTTTGGGGCAGCGCCATGCATGTCGAGCTAAAGGAAGTCGGGCCCGCAGCTGAACCGACCGGACTGCCTGCGCAGGAGACAAGAGCGGACAGGACTGCTACGCATGGCAAAATCGCACAGGTAGACCAACAAATACAAACTGCATGCGCGGACAGGACTGCCACACAAAGCGCAATTGAGCAGGTAAACCAACTAATACAATCTGCAGGTACGGGCAAAGTCGCCGAACATGACACAGCCACGCGCGATGGGGACAGGCCCAATCTCTCCGCCGAGGCGAGTGATGACAAAGCCGCCGCTACGGACCAAGTCGACCGGCCGCTCAAACGACTCAAGGTCATGGCCGACGGCACATTGCCGCATTTTGTGCCCGACCGGCGAGAGCGCCTGCTCGATGCCCTGGCCGACCTCGGCGAAGGGCCAACGGACCCGCAGGCGATGGCTCGCACGCGCCTATGGGGACACGTCGTCATCGACACCGACAAGTGCACCTCATGCCGGATGTGCGCGACGTTTTGCCCCACAGGTGCCATCGTCAAGTTCGACGCCCCAGACGGCACCTTCGGCATCGACCATTATGCCGCCGACTGCGTGAAGTGCCTCTGTTGCCAGACCATCTGCCGGTCCCAAGCCATCGTCGTTGAGGATACCGTGCCTGCAAACGTGCTGGTAAACGCCGTGCCCGAGCGCCATGTCATGCATCCCGTGCGTGTACCCAAAGGAGGCGTGCACTCCATCATGAACTCCATGCGCGACCTACTCGGCCTGCCCGAAGTATTCGAGCGTTGAGGCCCCCGGCGCCCAAAAACGCCAAAAGTATGCGTTATAACATTCTCGCTCTTAGAGTCCAAAAACACGCACGTCATCTACCTGGGATTATGCAAGCAGCCAATCTTGAAAAGTAGACCCGCAGCCCCTTGCGAGGATTATTACGCATACTTATTGGCAATTTCCGCACGTTGCGCGGCAGCGACCCCTCGCTCACGGGCCATCTTGTACCTTATGCACGGTATGGGGGTGGCGGACGACGGCCTTTGTTTGCGATAATCCAGCCGAGGGCCGCCCTTCGGAGGGGTGGCCGATGGCGCGGCCCGCACGGCCGCCCCGCTGCCGAAAGGAGAACCGTATGCTCCATGAGGTCCACTTCCCTTCCACCAACAACCGAGACACCGTCACTGGCTGGATTTACGCCCCGGCCTGCGACCCGGTAGGCGTCGTGCAGCTTGTGCACGGCTTCGGCGAGCACTCCCGTCGCTACCTGCACATGATCGTGGCGCTCATGGACGCCGGTTTCATCGTGGCGGCCGACGACCACGTGGGCCACGGCGCCACGGCCATCGCCAACGACACGTGGGGCGACTGGGGCGATGCCGGCCCGCACACCATGATGGAGGACGAGAAGCGCTTCAAGGATCTCGTCTGCGAGAAATACCCCGACCTGCCGCATTTCATGTTCGGCCACTCCATGGGCTCCATGATCGCCCGCGACTTCTCGACGAAGTACGGAAACGAGCTGGCAGGCGTCGTCTACTGCGGCACCACCGGCATCTTCAAGAACACCCACGAGGTGCGCGCCAAGCTCGACGAGGCCATCGCCGCAGGTCGCGCCCACGAGTCCGACCCGACATTCGTCGGTGAGCTCATGGGCTGGATGTTCGCACGCTGCTCCGAAGGGGCCGAGCGCGGCAACGAGTGGATCTGCCACGACCCGGAGGTACAACGCGACCATGCCGAGGACCCCTTCGACGCCTTCACCCATCCCACGCACAACATCTCACTGCGCGACTTCATCGACATGATGCTGTGCATCGAGGGCACACAGTGGGCCGAAAAGGTACCCGCTGAGCTGCCTGTTTTCCTTATCGCCGGCGACCAGGACCCGGTGGGCAACTACGGCGAGGGCGTGTACATGTGCGCCAACTGGCTGCAGGACACCGGCCACATGAACGTCGTGACGCAGCTCTATCCGGGCTACCGCCACGAGATTCACAACTATGACGGCATCAAGGTCGACGTCGAGGCCTCCATCGTCGACTGGTTCATGATGCAGCTCTAAAGAGCGCACCTGCAACACCCGGCGCCCGGTACGATTGGGGCCTCAACCCGCTGCGACGATTCGGCCCACCGCAACCGACCGCCCAGCGCAATTGGGGAAACCATCGTGCCGGACGCTACCCCGCCGAACCCCAGGCGCCCGGTGCGATTGGAAAACTCCCTCGCACCGGGCGCTTTCTTTGCTTTCGAGCGCGGTTTGTGGCCCCGCGGTCCCGGGCGGCCCAGAAAAACCCGCACGTTTGCGTTTTAAATCCGGCGAGCGCAGTACCCGAGCAGGGAGCATTTGCAAACCCGCAGGTAGATGGCTTGCGGAATTTCAGGCTACTCCCACTCTCGGAATTAAAACGCAAACGTACGCCATTTTTCGCACACAGGCATCACAGCGCTCGGCCGCCAGAGCCTCAACCAGAGCCTTTCCCCGCAGGCCTATTCCACATCCCCCGCGTCCGCTTCCACGTCGGTCACGTCAGTAATGGTGAAGAGCGGCACGGCAAGGCGCGGGTCCTCGCTTGCATCGTGGTCCTCTTTGGTAAACGAGAAAAACGGAGCGATAGGCCAGCTCAGATCCGGCTCTTCACTACGCAATTCATATAGAGCGTCATAGCGCCCGCCCATAGCCTCCTCAAAAGTGTCAACCGTACCTATACGGTAGCGCTTAACCGCAGTCGCCCCATCGGCAAAGCCCGCCTCCACTTGCAAAACCGCTTTGTTCAGCTCGGCTGCCGCCAAAACCTTGCTACCGACATAGCATTTGCGCGACCATGCGAGAGCTTCCTCAGGAGTCGCACTCACCTGTTCATATGCATCGATGTATGCAGCGCGCAGCTCGTCCACTGTTTCCTGGGGAATTATCTCGGGGTCAGTGCAATCAGCAACAATCCAAGCTTTTTTTGCCGCCATAACAGGGTCCTGCCCCCAGAGCGCGTCCTCCGGAGTCACTGCCCAAAGCACATCACAAGCCGGACCATACGAGGTCTCGTACATGCCGTTCCATTCCGGTTCTTTCAGCAGGTTGACGGAAATCTCCAGGCCACCATACGCCATCTCTTCGGTAGCGCTCCATGCCTCCCAGACCTCTCCGTCATCGCAATCAAGAAGTGTCCTTTGGAAATAGACGAGATCTTTAACAATTTCTTCGGGGTCAAAGGGGCGCGTGCCCTTGAATGTCTGAGTCGGCACATCAAGCAGCGTAAACGTCAGCCGTTCAACACCTTCACCCACACAAGACAAGTTAAACCGCATCGAAGAAGCCCTAAAGGTATCGTCGCCAACCACAGGCAGCAATAGCTCCCCATCGGCTGCCTCGATTACGACGGCATGGCCCGGCTCGGCAGCCTGGGCGATTGCAAGCCCGAACGAATGCGTTTCGACAGGCAGGGATTCATCCGAGTCAGAATCCCGCTGTGCAAGCGGCGCGACCACGGCGATTGCGGCGGCGGCAGCGCAGGCACCTCCAAGGGCGACAAACCCGCGGCGCGAGAGCTGCGGCACGAAGGCTCGCTTTGCGGGAGTCACCATGTGCTGCGGGGGACGCTCGGAAGCCGCGACCCGGCGCATGGCATCGACGGTCTTTTCGACAAGCTCTTCCGAGGGCTCGACGTCCTGGACCAGATGCGCCCATCGACCCTGCTCGTTTGAATGCATCCAACGATTCTTAGAAGTCATGAGAGTCGTCCTTTCAAAGAACGTTCCAGCTGCTTGCGGGCGCGCGCAAGGCGCGTGGTCACAGTCGAGACCGTGACGCCCAATGCCCGGGCAGTCTCTTCGCAGCTCAATCCCTCGACGTAAAACAGGTGCACGGCTGCGCGGAGCTTGGGCGGCAACTCACCAACCGCACGCCAAAGCGCCTGCGCCTCTTCGCGCTCAATAAGTCGACGCTCCTGATCGGGCGCACTGCGAAAAAAGCCCTCGGCCAATTCGGCAGGAAACTCATCGAGGCTTTGAGTGCGCTGGCGACGGGCCGCACGAGCCAAATCACGACCACGGTCGACCGTCGCGCGCAGCAGCCACGCCCGTACATGCTCGGCCGACTCGAAGCCACGACCTCCGCGTGTCATACGGCGAACAAGGGCCACAAACACGTCTTGGAAGACATCTTCGGCATCGGCGCGGTTGCGCGTTTGCACGAGCGCCAGGCGGTACACCATCGAACCATGGGCGCGCACGATGCTCTCGAAGTCGGCGCTGCTGCATGCAATACAGGAGTTGCTGGTCCTCACACGAGATTGTCTGACGTTGAGCCGGTCCAATGTGTCGTAGTCCATGCGACCTCTCCTCTGATACGGCAGATAGCCACACGGCACTGTGCAGAACCTGCAGGGGTTGTTTGCGATTGGCCAATCTGACCTTATATACGATTGTCAGAAGGATTTGTCACATCAAAGATGGTGCCAATCGCCACACGAAGGCGGCCAGCAGCAGGTTCGCAAGCCGCCCTCGCGCTCCTGCAGCCCCACGCAACCCAGAAAAACCCGCACGTTTGCGTTTTAAATCTCGCGGGTTCAGGATCCAGGCGTGGGGCGTTTGCAAACCCGCAGGTAGATGACTTGCAGAGTTTTGGTCTACTTCCCCCGGCAGAATTAAAACGCAACTCTGTGTTAGACCACCGTTGACATAGCACCGTGCCGTTCCCAATACCCCCAGAGGGGCTGCGGCATGGAGAGCAGGGCGGCCCTGGTGTGCTCGTAGCGCCCGACGGAGGCCTGCCCCGAGAGGGTCCGGGCCGGCCTCGAGCCGGAGCGCCTGGCCTGC
>USJP01000033.1 GCA_900555105.1 uncultured Coriobacteriaceae bacterium
TTGGCTTCGGTGTGCAGGGCGTGCCGGGAGTCTCGCTGGGCGAGGGGAGCGGTGCCGAGACAGGTGCGGACGTCTCCGTGGTCACCTCGGGGGCGGAGCCGTCTTCCACGAGCACCTCAGGCGACCTGGACGCCCAGGCGTCTGGCCTTGACGCCAGCAGCTCTGATGTTCAGACTTCGGGCCTCGACGCCGATGGCCTACCTGCTTCCTCGGGCAAGAGCACTGCAGATTTGAGCCTCGATGCCGGCGGCCTGCCTGCAGCATCGGGCCAGGACTCTGCGGACCTAGGTATCGACGCGGGCTCAACGTACACTGCCTCAGATGCCGGTGATGCCGTCACCACGCTCTATGCGGTCATCCAAAACTCCGACGGCTTCTATCAGGCGCTTCCCCTTAGTGAAGACACGACCGTTACAGTCACAGGTTCTTTGGGGACCAATGTCATCGAAGCGGCCGACGGGCGTGTGCGGTGTCTTGAGTCTGACTGCTCGAACCAGACGTGCGTGAAGCAGGGCTGGGTCTCTGGGTGCGGCCAGACCGTCGTGTGCTTGCCCCACAAGCTCATCGTGCAGGTGGTTGCCGACCCAGCAGACGCCGTGCCGCTGAGTTAGACGATGACTAGGTCCAATTGACCTCATCGAACGCGCTTTCTGCCTGTGGTGTTGCAATGGTGAAGTGCCGCACGCCCACTTGTTCATTGTCTGGGGGGCGAACCGCGTACTAACGGACAGGCGCGGCTATTACGAGCCGCGTGTCTGCGACATCCCGATAACGAAAAACGCTAAAAGTATGCGTTATAACTCTCGTCAACGCGAATCAAGCCGCTTCCGTTTTCCAGTCGACGGCATCGTCGCAGGTAGATGAGGCGGCTGTTTTCTGGTGCAAGAGCCCATTCCTCCTCACGGGCGGTATAACGCATACTTTTGCCGATTTCGGGGCACGGAGCCAGGGAAGGACGTTGAAAGCGCGGCGGAGTGGGACCCTCAGGGTTTGCTGACGTCCCGAAAACGAAAAACGCCCGGGATGTACGGGGCATCTCGGGCGTTTGAAAGTCGAACTGGTGCGCCGTCAGGGATTCGAACCCTGGACCTTGGGATTAAGAGTCCCCTGCTCTGGCCAGCTGAGCTAACGGCGCAAATGGGGTGAGAAAAGGGGCTCGAACCCTCGACCTTCGGAGCCACAATCCGACGCTCTGCCAACTGAGCTACTCCCACCACGTGCTGCAGGAGAGTATTTTGCAGGAAGACGCGATGGAAGGCAAGTACTTTCTCGAAGAAATGCCTCTCACCACTAGATGTACAAAACTAGGCCGTCACCGCATCCTGCTCGACCTTGCTCGTGAGAATCGCCTCGACCCCACGCTCGCCGGTGTGGATGCGAATGGCCTCTTCCACGGGGTAGATGAAGATCTTGCCATCGCCCACTTCCCCTTCCTTGCCGGTACGGGCGGCCGCCAGGATGATATCGGCAACCGTATCGACGCGTTCGTCAGGTAGGACGATCTCTATCTTGACCTTGGCCCGCATGCGCACGAGCACCTCGGTTCCCCGATAGTACTCAGTCCAGCCATGCTGGTTGCCAGCCCCCTGCACCTGTGAGATCGTCATGCCTTCGACGTTTGCAGCGAACAGGGCGCTCTTTACTTCTTCGACGGCCTCAGGGCGAACGATTGCCTCTATCTTCTTCATGCATCCCGTCCTTTCCGGTGAGAGCGACACGTTGAATGGCCTTTGAGCCACTGTCACAGTAGGGCGGCAAGATTTCTCAGACATTTCCGTAAACATCCGTTAACACAGCATTCGCTGAGCGTTCAACAGGCCCGGGCGGAAGCACATCCTGCGCATACGCAAGACACAAAAAGGCCCGCGGGGAATCCCACGGGCCTTACGAAGAACTTGATTAGCAAAGAGTCGCCGGAGTTTGCCTCAGCAAAACGCCTAGGCGTTTACCGCCGCCTCAGCAGCAGACTGGCCCTGCACCTGGCCCGACATGTCGTAACCATAGCCGTAGCCGGGAGCATAGAAGAAACCGTAGCCCCAGCCGGGCATCGCATAGCCATAACCCTGGCCATAGCCGTAACCATCGCCGGCGCCATACCCATAGCCCTGGCCATAGCCCTCACCGTAGCCGTAGTCATCCGCACCGTCGTAAGAATCCTGGCCGGAGAACACACCAGAGGGGCCCTCGGCATCGCTGGAAGACTCGCCATCAGCGCTGCCAAACAGGTAGTCGATGATGCTCTTGACCTTGCCGCTGCCGTCTTGCTCGGTGGTATCGGAGGTCTCCTCCTCAGTGTAGTCGGTGTCCTTGCCCAGCGTGACCTCGAATTCCTGCTCCTCGCCGTCGCGCTCGACCGTGAGGGTCACCGTGTCGCCGACCTTGTGCGAGCGCACCTGGATGATGAGGTCGTTGGCGGAGTAAACCTGCTCACCGTCGCACGCGGTGATGACGTCGCCGGCCTGGATGCCGGCCTCCTCGGCACCCGAGCCCTTCATGACGTCCTGCACGTAGGCGCCGACAAGCGTCGAGGACGTGGTGTTGGACGATGCGACCTGGCTGTAATAGGCGTAGTAGTCGTTCATGTTGGACACGTGCATGCCCAGCTGCGGGTGGCTCGCCACGCCATCGCTCAAGAGCTGGTCGACGACGTCCTTGATGTAGTTGGAGGGGATGGCATAGCTCATGCCCGCCCAGTCACCGGTGTTGGAGGCGTTGTAGGTGGTCATGCCCACCAGCTCGCCATTGGCGTTGACCATGGCACCGCCCGAGGAGCCCTCGTTGATCATGGCGTCGGACTGAATGGCACCCACATAATACGCAGTGGTGTCGGTCAGCTGGATGGTGGTAGCGCGGTTGATGCCCGAGACGATGCCCGTGGAAACCGAGGTGTCCTCGCCCATGGGGCTGCCCACCGTCATGACCCACGAACCCACCTTGAGGGCGTCAGAGTCACCAAACTCGATAGGGGTCAGCTGCTCGTCGCCCGGCTCGATCTTGAGCACGGCAATGTCGCTCGTGGGATCGGTGCCCACAATGGTTGCGTCATAAGCCATGTCGCCCATGACAACCTGAATGACGGGCTCGTCCTGGTCGTCGACGTTGTCGTACCCCTCGATGACATGGTAGTTCGTGAGGATGTGTCCCTCGGTGTCAAGCGCAACGCACGAACCGCTCGACACACCGACCGAGCCCTGCATGCCCACCAGGGCATAGACGCTGCCCACCGAAGGCAGGACCTTCTCGGCCACGCTCTCAGCGAGCGTGGGATCGGTCTGGGCAGCGCCGGCCGCAGTCGCGGCGTTTTCGTCAGCGGGCGCGGCGGCAACCGCGGAGCCCTCGTCAGCAACAGCAAGGTTGGAAGAAGCGGCGCTCGTCATGAACGCACCGCCCGCAAGGCCAATCGACAATGCAAGTGCGCCGGCAACGATCTTGCCGGACAGGCCCATGCGCGCACGAGTGCGGGCGCTTTCAGGAGCGAACTCGACAATCGGCTCGTTGTTCTTGTTGAAGGTACTCATATGCTGTGTCCTTCCTACTCCCAGGCCCTCAAAGGGGCCGTCGTTTTTTGACTATTGCAGGTTTACCCTAAACGGCTGAAACATGCGTGAATCAAACAACCCACAAAGACCTGCCAGATACCTGAGGCCTCTTTCAGAAAGAGCGGACGCAAGCGCATAGGAGTTGGCCCCCCAACCCAACGGCAAAATCCCTATTGCTGCAACCCGAACTCAATCGCCGAAACATTATCGCGCATCGAACGCACGGTCTCGCGTGAAATGAGCTCATTGTCGAAGGCTATTCGAATTTGTTCGCGCTCGATCAGAAGCGCACGGCGCATGATGGCGTCGGTGGGCACCATGGACGCGCCCAGACGCGAACGGGTCGACTGGCCGTTTGAACGCGCCGCAGCAGCCATACGCTGGTACTCCAGCGTCAGATGGACAATAGCCTCCTCATCGAAGCCGTCATCAGGCTCAACCTCAGCAAGCTCTGAGAGCACGTACTCGGCACACGACAGGCGCAGGGAGTCGCGGGCGCGGCGGCGCTTCTCACGCGCATCTTCCCCCAGCCCCCAATCTTGAGAGCCGGTTTGGAGCAGCACTCCGAGCCAGCCTGAGGCGTTGCGCAACAGCCAGCGTATCTCTCCCTTGTGGTGGATGCGCGAAAGCTTGCGCTCGAGCTCCCACAGATAGCCATAGCCCACGACGGGCGCGACCTCATGGTCACGGATGGCCTTGTTTACGCGCACGGCTTCCCATGCCACGGCGCGCTCATGCAGGCTGTCCTCCGCCTTGTCCTCCATCGAAGAGGCCTTTTTTATGCGGTCGATGCGCGTCTCGTAGGTCGCGATGACGCGGCGCAGCGCGCGCTTGTCAACGATTGCCTCGTCATGCGACAGCTCACGGATGACATTGCGCAGCACCTGCACGCGGCCCTGCGTCTCTTCAATGCGGGTGAGCTGAGGCTCCTTTTTGGGCACGAGCAACGGCACCACAAAGTTGGCAAGCAAAAGCGTTATGAGAATGACGCCAGCCCCCAGGAAGATGAGCAGCTCGCGGCACTGCAGGACCTCGCCGGTGCCCACAACGCGCGGGATGGTGAGGCAGATAGACAGCGTCACGGCGCCCTTGGGGCCAGCGAGCGTGAGCAGAAGGGCGTCCTTAGCCGCTTTGCCGTCGATCTTATGGCGCTTGCCGTCCTCGCGAACCCTCACGCGCTCCATCCCCAAGCACCACACGAAGCGAGCTGCAATGAGCACAACGGTGATAAGCACGACGTCGAGAATGAGGGTTTCATTGGGGTAGCTGCTAGCCCAAGTGCGCGCCGTAGCGTTGGGCAAGAGCGTGCCCAGCAACACGAAGCACATACCGTTGAGCGCGAAGGAGACGACCTTCCAGACGCTCGTGCTCACGATGTTGAGTCGCGCCGTGCTGGGCATCAGCGCCCTTGTGTTGAAGGAATCCACGATGCCAGCAGCCACGACCGCCAAGATGCCCGAAACACCCAGCTCCTCGGCTATAAAGTAGAAGGCAAAGGGCGTGAGCACCTGCACGAGCACATGGAACGTCACGTCCTCCAAACCGGTGCGGCGCACGAAGTTGATGATGAAACCCTTGATTGCGGCAAGAAGCGTGCCCAGCACGATGCCGCCCACAAAGCTCCAGGCAAGAGACAGTCCCGCGTCAACCACAGAAAAGGTGCCTGTGACGAGCGCCGCAATGGCGAACTGAAACGACACGACGCCCGACGCGTCGTTGAGCAGGCACTCACCCTGCAGGAGCATCTTATGGTTCTTGTCGATGGAGAGACGCTTGCCCAGCGTGGTAACGGCAACCGCGTCAGTGGGACCCAAGGCCGCACCCAGGGCAAATGCGGCCGCAAGCGGGATAGAAGGCACAAGCGCATGCGTGAAGAAACCCACGACAAGCACGATGAGCAAAACGAGCCCCAACGCCAACGCAAGCACGGGTCTGCGCTGGCGCCACAAAGCCTTCTTGTCCGCCTCCATGGCGTCCCAATAGAGCAAGGGCGCGATGAAGAAGATGAGAAAGAAGTCTGGGTCAAGCGAGATGGCGACCGGCGCCGGACTCATGGCAAGCGCGACACCGAGCGCGATCTGCACAAGCGAGGCAGGTGCCTTCGGGAAGATCTGCGCCACGACGCTCGAAACGAGAACGGCGGCGAGCATGAGAACGACGGGCAGGACGGACTCCACATGTGCTCCAATCTGCTTGTGCGCCCCGAGGCAGCCACACCGGCTGCGTTGAAGAACAGAGCTGCTGCGGCAAAGCGCCCAGAGGAACCGGGGGCCTCCGGGCGACGCTGCCGTAGCAACTATGCAATGCTTCTAGCCATAAACCAAAATGCCCCCGCGAGAACCTCGCAGGGGGCATCCGCAAAAACTACCAATCCAGAACTGCCAATCCACGCACAACAGCAGTTGCACGGAAGCGCTGTGGCAAGGCACCCGAAGGCGATGTGCGCGGTGCGGGCCTCTGGCCTACTGGACGTACATGAGCCTTCGGGGAACGCGGCCACAGCGCTTTCGGGGACTTGTTAGTACATGCCGCCCTGGCCGCCTTGGGCTGCTGCTGCCGAGATGGCGTCCTCGATGGTGGTGTCCTTGGGGATGTCGGTCACCGTGGCCTCGGTGATGAGGATGAGGCCGGCGATGGAGGCAGCGTTCTGCAGCGTGACGCGGGAAACCTTGACCGGGTCAAGCACGCCCATCTCGATCATGTTGCCCCACTTGCCGCTTGCGGAGTCCAGACCGCAGCCGGCCTCCATGTTGCGGACCTTCTCCACGACGACCTGGCCCTCGTAGCCGGCGTTGGCCGCGATGGTGGCCACGGGCGCAGCCAGGGCCTTCTTGACGATGTTCACACCGATCTGCTCGTCGGCGTCATCGAGCTTCAGCTCGTCGAGGCCGCGCAGGGCGTCCATGAACGCAACGCCGCCGCCGGCGACGATGCCCTCCTCAACAGCAGCGCGAGTAGCCTGCAGGGCGTCCTCGATGCGGTGCTTGATCTCCTTCATCTCGGACTCGGTAGCAGCACCGACCTTGATGACGGCGACGCCGCCGGAGAGCTTGGCCAGACGCTCCTGGAGCTTCTCACGGTCGAAGTCGGACTTGGTGTTCTCCATCTCGCCCTTAATCTGAGCAACGCGGGCATCAATGGCGGCCTTGTCGCCGGCACCGTCGACGATGGTGGTGTTGTCCTTCGTGATCTTGACCGACTTGGCGCGGCCGAGGTCGTCGATCGTGGCGTCGGCGAGCTTGGAGCCAAGGTCGCTCATGATGGGCGTAGCAGCGGTGAGGGCGGCGATGTCCTCGAGCATGCGCTTACGACGGTCGCCGTAGCCGGGGGCCTTGACGGCGGCGATGTTCAGCGAGCCACGCAGCTTGTTGAGGATGAGGGTGGCCAGAGCCTCGCCGTCGACGTCCTCAGCGATAATCACGAGCGGCTTGCCGGAACGCATGACGTCCTCAAGCAGCGGCACGATGTCCTGAACGTTGGAGATCTTCTGGTCGGTCACGAGGATGTAGGGGTCCTTGAAGTTGGCCTCCATGCGCTCGTTGTCCGTGGCGAAGTAGGGCGAGATGTAGCCCTTGTCGAACTGCATGCCCTCGACGGTGTCGATGTCGATGCCGAAGGTCTGGGACTCCTCGACGGTGATGACGCCATCCTTGCCCACGACCTCCATGGCCTCGGCGATCTTGTTGCCGATGTTGGCATCGCCGGCAGAGATGGTGCCGACGGAAGCAATCTGCTCCTTGGAGGAGACGGGCTTGGCGACTCCCTTCATGTGCTCGACGACAGCCTCGACGGCCTTGTCGATGCCGCGACGGATGGCCAGCGGGTTGGCGCCAGCGGTAACGTTGCGCAGGCCCTCGTTGACGATGACCTGGGCAAGCAGCGTGGCGGTGGTGGTGCCGTCACCCACGAGGTCGTTCGTCTTGGTGGCGACCTCCTTCACAAGCTGGGCGCCCATGTTCTCGATGTGGTCGGGCAGCTCGATCTCCTTGGCAACGGAGACGCCGTCGTTGGTGATGGTGGGAGCACCATAGGAGCGCTCAAGGGCGACGTAACGACCCTTGGGGCCCATGGTGACGGTCACGGCGTCGGCCAGGGTGTTGACGCCCTTGGCGAGCTTGGCGCGAGCGTCGGCGTTAAAAGCAATCTGCTTAGCCATTGTTCAAGACCTCCTGATGAGTGGATGAATGGAAAAGGGGCCGCGCGTCGCCGAGTCACCAGGCGCGCAAGCCCCTCTTATATATGAGCGGTCTTACTCCTCGACGACGGCGTAGATGTCGGAGTCGCGCATGAGCAGGTACTCCTCGCCGTCAATCTTGACCTCGTTGCCGCCGTACTTGCCATAGATGACAACGTCGCCAACCTTGACGTCAACGGGGATGCGCTCGCCCTTGTCATCGAGCTTGCCAGCGCCGACAGCGATGACCTCGCCGCGCTGGGGCTTCTCCTGGGCGCCAGAAGAGATGTACAGGCCGGAGGCAGTCTTCTGCTCCGCCTTCTCGGGCTTGACCAGGACTCGATCTCCCAAAGGCCTCAACTGCATGATGGAACCTCCTCGTTTGCTGTCCGCGCGTTGCGCGGTGCCCGCCCGACTTTGCCGCGGGTGGCTTTTTGATGACGCACTGCATGGTACCCAGACTTGCGTTCTCTAACAACTTCAGTGAAAGAAATCTCACAATTCAAGACTTAGATTATATGGCTCGCACATATACCAACAATCTCATGGCGTCCCCTGAGGGATTTGGGGACGAGATAGGGCTTGCACGCATATGGTTTGCCGTGAGGTGCCTTGGCCTGGGCGCGCGGTACCATAGGAGCCGTCAAAACTTGCCGCCAAGGCGGCTGGGACAACAAAAAGGAGCACACAGCATGAATGAGCGCGCGATGCGTGAGTACACCCGCTGGGCGGAGAGAGTCACCGACCCCGAGCTTGCCGAGCAGCTCGCCGCCATGAAGGGCGACGAGAAGGCTATTGAGGACGCGTTCTTCCAGGACCTCGAGTTCGGCACGGCAGGCCTGCGCGGCGTGCTCGGCGCTGGCTCGAACCGCATGAACGTCTACACGGTCGCCCTTGCCACGCAGGGCCTGGCCAACTACCTCAAGGCAAACTTCGACGAGCCCAGCGTTGCCATCTGCCGCGACTCACGCCACAAGGGCGAGCTTTTCTGCCGCGTGGCCGCCGAAGTGCTGGCGGCCAACGGCGTTGCGGCTCATCTCTACCCGCGCCTGGAGCCCACGCCTGCTTGCTCCTTCGCCACGCGCGACCTGGGGTGCTCCGCCGGCATCAACATCACCGCAAGCCACAACCCCGCCGAGTACAACGGCTACAAGGTGTACGGCGCCGACGGCTGCCAGATCACCACACAGGTTTCCAAGGACATCCTCGCCGCCATCGGCCAGGTCGACATCTTCGACGGCGTGGCGCGCATGCCCTTCGATGAAGCCATGGATGCCGGCCTTGTCGACTACATCGGCGAGGGCACCATCGAGCGCTTCATGGACGCCGTGGCCCAGCAGTCCCAACATGTGGAGGCGCCCGCCGAGGGTGCCGACCTCAAGGTCGTGTACACCCCGCTCAACGGCGCGGGCCTGGAGTGCGTCTCGAAGATCCTCGAGCGCATCGGGGTAACCGACGTGACCGTGGTTCCCGAACAGGCCCAGCCCGACGGCGACTTCCCCACCTGCCCCTATCCCAACCCCGAGATCAGGCAGGCGCTGCAAAAGGGCTTGGAGCTGTGCGCCGAGGTGCACCCCGACCTGCTGCTGGCCACCGACCCCGACGCCGACCGCACGGGCATCGCCGTGCCCCACAAGGGCGAGTAT
>USJP01000034.1 GCA_900555105.1 uncultured Coriobacteriaceae bacterium
AGCGCCCGTGCACAGGCAAACGTGCAGAGCCTTGACGAGCAAGTAAAGAAGCTGGCCGATGCACGCGAAGCCCTCGCCAAAGCCGAGGGTGGCGTTTCGGCAGCCCAGCACAGCCTCGAAGCAGCACAAACGCTCAAGGATGCCGTTGTGACCTTCACCGGCTGCGACGAAAAGATCGCGGCCATCGACGTTCGTCTCAAGAAAGCAGATGTGCTCTTGGCCGAACTCGACCAAGCTGATGCGAACGACCAGGCGGCCCTCGATACATGGGTGGCCAAAGAGCGCGACCTTGCCGGAGCTCCGCAGCGTCTCTCGCAGGCTCGCCTTGAAGCCCAGGACACGCGCACGAAGATTTTCCAGACAGAGGACCTGGCCAAGCAGCTCGGCAACCTTGAGCGCGAACTTTCAGCCAAAACGAAGGCACACCAGGATGCCGCCAGGGCATACAGCCAGGCTGCAGATGCGCATGCAACGCGCTCCCATGAACTTGAAAACCTGCGTCGTGCCTACGAGGACGGCCTTGCCGGCGTGCTTGCCGCAGGCCTCGCCAAGGGTCAGCCATGCCCCGTGTGCGGTGCGACCGAGCACCCCCATCTCGCCCTCGTCGGCGGCAACACCCCCTCAAAAGACGACGTGCAGGCGGCACAGAAACGGGAGGCGCAAGCACGCGAGCATGCCTCTGCACTCTGCGGGCAAGCAGAAGCAGCCCACAAGCTGGTACTAAGCTGCCAGGAGAATCTGGATAGCTTCCAACAAGCAAACGGAGACAGCACGGCCCTGACCGAGCGCATCGCCCAGCTCAAAGCAGACCTCGCCGCGCGGCAAACAACGGTCCAGGCCCTTGAGGAAGAAAACGCCCAGCTGGACACGGCCAGGCACGAGCAAGCGGCCCTGCACGACAGAGCTGCCAAACGCGCCCAGAAGCGCCAGGATGTCAACTCGCTTCTGACCAGCATCAAGGAGCAGCTGGCGCGCGAGCAGGCAAAGCGGCAGAGTGCGCTGGAGGCGCTTGCTGCCAGCGGCCATGATGCCAGCGAGGTCGACACCCTGCTCTCAGAGTCCCGGCATGCCCTGGACGAGGCAATGCGTGCCCAGCAATCCTGCCAGCGCGATGCACAGGTCCTGCGCGAAGCAGAGGGTCAACTCGAAGCCGCAAAGCCTCGCGCCGAGGAAGCCCGTGCGGCAGAAGAAACCGCCATGCGCGCCCTTGAGCAGGCAAAACAGGACGTCAAGGTTGCCGAGGAGCACACGCATATGGTGGCTGAGCGCCTTGAGTTCGCCGATGAGGCTGCAGCCCAAAAGGAGCTCGCATCTATCGAGAATCGAGCGCAGCGTATCACCGCCGCACTCGATGAGGCACGCGAAGCACTGCAGGCCGCACGCACTGAGCAAACTCGCGTTGCTTCAGGCCTCGAGACGCTGCGCCATCAGCTCGAGCAGCTGGGCGACCACGACACGTTGGGTCTCACCGAGCAGCTCACCCAGGCAGACGAGGCGCTGGCAAGCGCCAAAAAGCGCGAACGCACCGATGGCCAGGCCCTTGCCACCCTTGTCGAGCTCACGTCCCAAATGACGAGGCTGGCCGCAAACGACGCCAAGCTTCAAGAGACGTTCGCCCGCCTCGACAGACTCGCGCAGCTCGCAAACGGCAGCATGGCAGGCACCGAACGCCTTACCTTCGAGACGTTTGTGCAAATGCGCTACTTCGAGGTGGTGCTCGCCGCCGCCAACACGCGCCTGTCCGAAATGACCCAGGGCCAGTACGAGCTCGTACGCTGCGAGCGCCTCGAGGGAGGCAGCGCCAAGGTGGGCCTCAACGTCGACGTGCTCGACAATTTCACCGGCAAGGCTCGCTCGGCTAAGTCGCTGTCGGGCGGCGAGAAGTTCATGGCATCGCTTGCCCTGGCACTGGGCCTTTCCGAAGTCGTGCAACGCCAGGCGGGCGGCATCCAGCTCGACACCATGTTCGTCGACGAGGGCTTCGGCTCGCTTGACCAGGAGAAGCTGCGTCTCGTCATGCGCGCGATGTCTCGCCCCGGCTCCTCGGGCAAGCTCGTGGGCATCATCAGCCACGTTGAGGAGCTCATGGGAACGATTGACCGCAAGATTGTAGTTGAACGCGGCCGCGAGGGATCGACCCTGCGCGTGGAAGTGTAGCTGCGGCATTGAGCGCACGGGCGGAGCAGCCGTTTCAGCTCCACCCGTGCGCTCGGCACCCCGCCATCCCAAATACACTGGGGCGCTTTCTTCCCCACGCTACGCTCCCAACGCAAGCCCATGTGCACGAAACCCCCTCCTCCGCGCTGATTATCCCGCACACGTCCCTGGCGCCTGGACCCCTCGCCTCCCCGCTGCCCTACGGCACAGCCTTCACACGGACGGCCACACCCCCGAACGGCCCCTATGTACCGCATGCCGCTCTGTTCGCGCCATTCGCATGGAACATTGGCCCATTCGCCGTTCAATCCCATATTTGTGCCAAAATGGGATTTTCAGTAAGCTTGGCTGGCTTGTGCGCCTCCCGCGCCCTGCACGCCCAGTCGCCCCGTTCGTTTGGAGGTCCGCCGCACATGGACGCCTTGACCCTGTCGCTTTGGAGCGTCATACCCTTTGCGGGCATGCTGCTTTCCATCGCAATCATGCCGTTAGTAATCCCAGAGTGGTACGAGAAGCACCAGCTTCTCGTCGCTGGTGGTTGGGCGTTGCTCTTCTGCATCCCGTTTGCCATCTTCCACGGCGTGCACGAACTGACGTATGAACTGATCGAGTCGGTCGTGCTCGACTACATACCGTTTATCGTGCTGCTCTTGGGCCTATTCGTCGTAACGGGCGGCATCGCGGTGAAGGGTCTCATCGCCGGCACCACGCGCAACAACGTCCTCATGCTCGTAGTGGGCACGCTGCTTTCCAGCTGGATCGGCACCACGGGCTCGGCCATGCTGCTCATCCGCCCGCTGCTGCGTGCCAACGAGTGGCGCAAGTACAAGGCGCACATCGTCATCTTCTTCATCTTCCTGGTCGCCAACATCGGCGGCTGCCTCACGCCCCTAGGCGACCCGCCCCTGTTCCTGGGCTACCTGCGTGGCGTACCGTTCTTCTGGACCCTGCAGCACATCTGGCCGTTGCTCATTCTCAACACGGTCATCCTGTGCATTGTATTTGCCCTCATCGATAACCACTATGTACGCAAGGAGGAAGCTGAGGGCCGCAGCCCTGCCGACCTGCTCGCACCTGGCGAGAAGGCTGAGAAGCTCCACATCGAGGGCGGCATCAACTTCCTGTACATCGGCATCATCCTCGTAGCCGTCATCCTCAACGGCGCCCTGTCCGACATCAGCCAGACGGTCCGCGTCCACCTCTACGATGACATCTACCTGGGCCTCAACTTCTTCGTGCAAATCGGCCTCATCCTGCTTGCCTGCGTGCTTTCGCTCAAGACCACGCCCAAGCACTGCCGCGAGCACAACGAGTTCGGCTACGGCCCCATCGCCGAGGTTGCCAAGCTGTTCATCGGCATCTTCATCACGATGATCCCCGCCCTCATCATCCTGCGCGCCAACGGCGCTGCCCTGGGCATCGACAGCCCGCTCAAGTTCTTCTGGGCAACGGGCCTGCTCTCCTCGTTCCTTGACAACTCCCCCACCTACGTGGTGTTCCTTACCACGGCCGGTGCCCTGGGCGCCACGAGTGGCGTGGCCTCCACTGTTGGGTATGTCGCCACACAGGAGCTGCTCGCCATCTCGGCAGGCGCCGTCTTCATGGGTGCCATCACCTACATCGGCAACGCCCCGAACTTCCTGGTGAAGAACATCGCCGAGATCAAGGGTACCAAGATGCCCTCCTTCTTCGGCTACATGGGCTGGTCTCTGTCCATCCTCGTGCCCCTCTTCATCCTCGACTCGGTGCTGTTCTTCCTCTAACGACGCGGCAGGCTGCACCTCAAAGAGACGCATAAAGGCCTCGGATCCGCATGGGTTCGGGGCCTTTCTTGTGCATGACGGGTGACCGCACGGCAACAACGCCCCCTCGAAGCGCCACGCTGTGATATCGTGTATCGCCGTTGTTTTCAGGTATCTGCAAGCGGGGACGCAACCCACATGCAGATAAATTACGCAAGCGATGTTGCGTCCTTCGCAGGCGCCGAAAACGACGATTACATTATTGTCGGGCAGTTCGTAACCATCCTGCCTTGCGGGCGAGACCTCCTCGTGGCCGCTCAAACAAAACTAGGGAGAGGGCGCAAGCCCGGATATATGTATGGATATGGACCGTTACAGCGTCGTGGACACCAAGCGCAAGCGCGAAATCGTGCTGCTTCGCGGCTCAGGCTGCGTGTACAAGCACTGCACCTTCTGCGACTACCACCTCGACCGATGCGATGACGAGGACGCGAACTACGCACTCAACGCCAGCGTGCTCGCCCACGTAACGGGATGCTACGGCGACCTGGAGGTCATCAACTCAGGCTCGGTCTTCGAGCTGGACGCTCGCACGCTCGCGCTTATCAAGCAGATTTGCGCTGAGCACGGCATCACTACGCTGCACTTCGAGGCACACTGGCTCTACCGCAAGCGCATTGAGGCGCTGCGGGACGAATTTGCCCCCATTACACTCAAGATGAAGCTTGGACTGGAGTCCTTCGATCCTGCCTTGCGCGAGGACGTGCTCAAAAAGGGCATCGCCGAGACCGACCCCGCAGCGATTGCCGGAGATTTCGACGAGGCGAATATGCTGGTGGGTATCACAGGACAGACGCGCGAAAGTCTTCAACGCGATTTTGAGCTGGGCCTTGAGTATTTCGAACGCCTCTGCGTCAACGTCATGTGCCCCAACACAACCCCCGTCAAGCCCGACCAGGCGGTCATCGAGCTCTTTATGCGAGAGTTCTATCCCGCGCTTGAGGCCAACCCGAGGGTCGACGTGCTCGTGAACAACACAGACTTCGGCGTCGGCGCGTAAGTCGCGCGTCCTCCATCCCACATATATCAACATCTTGCGCGGCCTTACCTGAAAGGCGTACTTACATATGAACGAGTTTCTTCTGATTGGATCTGTTGTCTTCATTTTCGGCATGGCGCTGCTCGCTTACCGACTCTTCGGCAAAACCGGCCTGTACTGCGTCTCGGGTCTGGCCATGGTGCTTGCCAACATCGAGGCGCTCATGATGGTGCGCGCCTTTGGCATCGAGCAGACGCTGGGCAACGTTCTTTTCGCCGTGACGTTCCTCATCACCGACATCCTGAGCGAGTGCGAAGGCAAGAAGGCCGCAAACAAGGCTGTTTTCCTGGGCCTTTTCATCTCGGTCTTCTTCCTGTGCCTCAGCCAGGCCTGGCTTCTCTACACGCCCAGCGAGTCTGACTGGGTGTCGCCGGCCATCCACACCGTCTTCTCCAACACCCCGCGCATGATGCTGGCTTCCGTGGCCGTGTATGCCATCAGCCAGCTGCTCGACGTGTGGCTCTACCACAAGCTTTGGGCCCTCACCGAGAAGCGCACCGGCAAGCGCGACAGCTTCCTGTGGCTGCGCAACAACGCCTCCACGCTCACGAGCCAGCTTGTGAACACGGCTCTCTTCACCGCGTTCGCCTTCTGGGGCACCTATGAGTTCCCCACGCTCGTGTCGATCTTCGTGTCGAGCTACCTCATCTACATCGTGACGTCGCTGCTCGACACCCCTGCTCTCTACCTGGCCCGTCGCATCAAGAAGGCTGGTAAGGCGGGTCTTGAAAAGACCGGCGAGTAAAGAAACACGCTCACGGGCATATCGGGAAGCTCCGCTGCACATTTGCCGCCCTCAGCGCTCAGCCCGAGGGCGGCGCAAGCAACCACTCGGCTGCGCACCAAGAGGTCATAGGCACGCTAGGTGTCGGCGTCTATGCGCCAAAACTAAAAGAAGCCCCTGCTGCGACCCGCAAAGGGTCTACAGCAGGGGCTTCCCTGTCTTACCAAAGCAAACGCGCCATCCAAACACGGCGCACGGGTACTTTACAGCTCGAGCGCCTCGCGAAGAATGAGGTCTTCCTCAAGCTCGGCCTCGGTCCAAGGCACATACACGTCGGCGTCCACACCGCGGCCGTTGATACCGCGGCCGGCATGCGCCTGGGGCGTCTGGGCCATGGGATACACAAAGAGCATGTCATCGTCGAAGTTGACGGTGAAGAGCTGCTGGAAATCGCTCGCTCCCCTGCTGGACCTGCCAACAATCGTGGCCTTCTCCTGACGCTGGAGCGCCTGAAGCAGCGTCTCAGCCTCACCGGCGCAACCGTCGTCGCACAGCACGACAACGCGGCGGGGACCCTCGTCGGGCTCAACGGGCACAAGCCATTCGTCGGGCAACAGGGCCGGCTCCCACACGAAGCCCGTCTCAGCAAGCTCTTCGATGCGGTCGACCTCAGCGCGCTCCTCTTCCTCCGACCAGCCCTCCAGGCGCGACTGCTCCTCGACACTGGCTACCATGCGGTCACAGTTGCCCTTCGAGTACAGGCAGAACAGACCCATGTCACCCATGAAGTCTGCGAACGACTGAGGGGTGTCGATGAGGAACGGCAGAAGCGGCTCAACACCCTCGAAAGAACCGCCCTTGCAATGGCGCAGGTCAAGCACGAGCTTGTCGGCACGGCGCAGCAGTCCCTCGTTCTCAAAGACCACGCCGGCAACCGCGTCGGCATCCTCGAGGGAGTCGATGCGCATGTACACGGTCTCGTCGTCCTTCGGCTCGCAGTACAGCACCGGCTCCATCTCGGCCAAGGCGCGGGCATCCAAGGCGTTATGGTTGGGCTTGATGTCGAGGCGGGCACCGGTCGCCGCGCGTTCAATCTCGAGGGTCTTGGCGTAATGCAGGAAGAAGCCCCAGTCCTCGCGCTCGGGCGTCACGCCAAGCAGCGCGCGGCGACGTTCGTCGTTGCGATAGGCGTTGATAGGCTGACCGTCGATGGCAAGGATACGGTCGCCCTTGCACAGGCGGTCGTCGTCCCACACCTCGTCGACGTACAGGCAGTCTTGCGCAGCACGCGCGGAGAAGCCCACGTTCCAGTCGTGACGGGGGTTGGAACCAAGCTTGATGATGCGCAAATTGGGGTCACCGGTGCACGCGAGGTAATAGCGCACCAGACGGAGAAATTCGCTGTCGCGGCGGTGCGTTGCGCGCGAGCCGAGCTTGGAGATGCGCGGCCTCACGTCGGGCAGCAACGCGGCGTTTCCATCACAACCTGCGTAATCGTGCGACACGATGGACTCAATTTGGTCGAACATGTCCGAGTACGAGGTCAAATGGGATAAGCCGCTCACGACACTCCAATCAACGTGGCCAACCTTGCCCACGCCGACAGGAATCGACGGAATCTCGCAAGGCATCCGTCCATCGGGACAGACTGGGTTATTGTACCTCTTCGCACGCCTGATTCATCCCCGGCGCATATACTGCGCAGGAACACCCGAATCAAGCACGTCAAACTCCCCCACCAACAGCCGCAAACCGCCCGTTTGGGTTTTCCATCACGTAAAATGCCAGTTTATCCATAGGTTTTTAAATCTTTTTTCCCAGACGAGCGGTATAGTTTTCCCATTAGTGCGTGTTTTAATCAGCTTCACCCGAAAGGCAGCTTATGGAATCCGGAGATTTCCTCGTACTTTTGGCGATGATCCTCTACTTCATCGTCGTGCTCACCATTGGTTTTGTGTACTCGAAGAGGGCCAACTCTTCAACGTCCGAGTACTTCCTGGGCGGTCGTCAGATCGGCCCCTGGTTTACGGCCTTGTCGGCCGAGGCTTCGGACATGAGCGGATATCTGCTCATGGGCCTGCCTGGCCTGGCGTACTTCGCCGGCTTCTCCGAGGAAGGCTGGACCGCCATCGGCCTGGCCATCGGCACCTGGCTCAACTGGAAGCTCGTGGCCCAGCGTCTGCGCCAATACTCCGAGGCAACCGACTCCATCACCGTGTCGGGCTTCTACAACCGCCGCTTCAAAGACGACAAGAACATCATCGGCACCATTGCGGCCCTTATCACGATGCTCTTCTTCTGCGTCTACGTGGGCAGCTGCTTTGTGACCGTGGGCAAGCTCTTCCACACGCTTTTCGGCGTGGACTACGCCACCATGATGGCCCTGGGCGCCTTCATCGTCTTCCTCTACACGATGGTGGGCGGCTACCTCTCCGTGGTTGCCACCGACTTCATGCAGGGCTGCCTCATGTTCTTCGTGCTCATCATGGTGCTCGTCGGCTCCATCACCGCCGCCGGCGGTGTTGAGAACACGGCAGCTTTCCTCTCGGACATCCCTGGCTTCATCTCCGCCACGATGGCTTCTACGCCCGTCATTGGTGTCGACGGCATGCAGGTTGTTGAGAACGGCATGCCTGTGTTCGGCGAGCCCGTCTCGTACGGCATCATCACCATCATCTCCACGCTTTCCTGGGGTCTGGGCTACTTCGGCATGCCGCAGGTCCTTACCCGTTTCCTCTCCATCCGTTCGCATGAGGAAATACACGCCTCGCGTGTCATCGCCGTGGTCTGGGTCGTCATCTCGCTCTTTGCCGCCATCTGCATCGGTCTCATCGGCCGTGTGGTAATTCCCACCGAGTTCGGCACCGAGTCGAGCGCCGAGAACGTGCTCATCGTGCTTTCGCAGATGCTGCTGCCCGCCTTCATGTGCGGCCTTGCAGTGTCGGGCATCCTGGCCGCCTCGATGTCTTCGAGCTCTGCCTACCTGCTCATCGCCGGTTCCTCGGTGGCCGAGAACATCTTCCACGCCGTGTTCAAGAAGGACGCCACCGAGCGCCAGGTCATGATCGTGGCCCGCATCACGCTCATCTGCGTGTTCCTGTTTGGCATCTGGGTGGCATGGGACGAGAACTCCTCCATCTTCCGCGTGGTGTCCTACGCCTGGGCCGGCCTGGGTGCCGCCTTCGGCCCGCTGACGCTGTTCTCGCTGTACTGGAGGCGCACCACCAAGCAGGGTGCCATCGCCGGCATGCTCACAGGCGCCATTACCGTGCTTGTGTGGCACAACTTCATCAAGCCTCTGGGTGGCATCTTCGGTATCTACGAGCTTCTCCCCGCCTTTGTACTGGGCAGCCTGGCAATCTTCATCGTCTCCAAGCTCACGCCCGAACCCGACACCAGCGTGCTCGAGGAGTTCGACCACTACCGCGACGAACGTGCCCCCCAGACGGCCGAGCAGGCCTAAGCGAGCATCGCTTCATAGCACCGCACGCAAGCGCGGCGGGACCCAGACGCAACCTGGG
>USJP01000035.1 GCA_900555105.1 uncultured Coriobacteriaceae bacterium
GCCACGCTGCCCAGGATGCAGCGCCCCACGCCGAGGGAGAGATATTTTTCGATCCGCTCCTCGGTGCGGATGCCGCCGCCCACCTCGATGTACAGGCCGCCCTGCTTTGCCAGTGCGGCAATGGTGTCATAGTTGGAGAGGGTACCGTCTTTTGCGCCGTCCAGATCGACAACGTGGAGATATTTTGCCCCTGCGGCCACAAACTGCCGCGCCTGGGCGCAGGGGTCGGTGCCGTAGACGGTCATTTTATCGTAATCGCCCTGGGTCAGGCGGACGACCTGACCATTCCGCAGGTCAATGGCGGGATATAGCTTCATGATATTTCCTCACAATTCTGCAAACGCCTTTAAGATCCGCAGCCCGGTGTCGCCGCTCTTCTCCGGATGGAACTGCGTGCCGTACACCTTGCCCGAGGCACTGTTGTCGACGCGCACGTATGTGTCAAACGCCACTTGCGTGTAGCCTGACGCGTTGGTGGCCTCGACTTTGAGGAAATACTGCCCCTCGCCGGGGTCTTCCACACTGAGTTGAGGAACGACGAGATCCTCTTCCATGGCGAGGACATCGACAAAGTCGGGGTCTCGCGCAAGCGTCGCGCGATAGGAAATCATCTCGCCGTCAAAGTCATACGAAGCGTCCCACCCCATCGAAAGAGCCCCGTCCTCGAGCACGGGCGTGCCGATGTAGAACGGCAGGGGCTTTTCAAGCGAAGCACGATAGTCCTCGTAGTTGAGCTGAACCTCCCCGGGAATGGCCTGCGCGACCTCGTTGTACTGCTCGGCGCTGAGCGGGGCGCTGAGCATGTCGGGCCGGGCGTACACATACGGCTCGACGACGGCACGATAGCCCCGCACCATCTCCTCGAGACGCTCTTGCCCCAGGTAGTTGGCAAGCAAGTCCTCAACGGCCGCATCGAGCGCCGCACGAAAGTCGGGAAGCCTGAGTGCGCGGTTGAAGAGCACCATGCCCCAATAGTTGCTTACGCCGCGCTCCCATCCCATGCCCTCGAGGCGATCGCGCACCTCCCACTCCTTGCGGAACAGGCAGTCATCGTTATCCCACGAGAGCACAAAGAACTTCTCGACGTTCTGCGGGCTATAGAGGAAGGCGTTGCGCGACTGCACGTCGTAGTTGCCCACGAGCATATGAAACGCCATCCAATACACGAGGTTGTCGACGTCAAACCACTTGGTGAGCGTATCCTCGATAGGGGTCGCGTAATCGTTCACCTCGTCAAGCATGGCGAGAAGCTTCGTATGGTCATCGTTGCCTTTCGGCTCGAGCACCTCGCTGAACGCCGCTTCGTCGTAGGTCGGGTCGGTCTTGAGCTTGAGCGCCTCAGGATAGCGAAAATACTCGAAGAATTCCACCTTGTAGAGCTGCCCATAGCGGTCCATATCATGATTCTTGAGGTAGGTCTTGTTAAGCTGCTCCACCTGCGTGTACAGACCGTAATCCTCAAACACGGCGTTGGTGCCATCCTGGGTCTGATCGCACACGTAGAGGTGAACGAACTGCGTACGGCACGAGGTCGTCTGCGGGATGGTCTTGAGCAGGTCGAAGGCGAACTTGTTACGGAAGCGCATACCCTCTTGCTGGTGTTTGTTAAGGTTGATGACGGTCTGGTCGCGCCAAGAACCCTTGTCCTTCTTGAGGCTGATCTTGTAGTTCTTCTGCGAGTAGTACGACGAGCTCTGGCCGCGTACCTTGACCGTGGCGTTGGGGGCAAGCGCCGTGTAACCGAGCTCCTCAGGCAAGGGCCCCGTCTCGTCGCCGATCTGCAGGATGGCCTCGCAGGCATACTGGGCCACACCCTGCTCCTCGTACCAGTACTTGGAGTGGGCGTTGATCTCCTCCCAGGTGTGGTCGGTGCTCTCGCCGGAGTTGCCGCGTCGAACCGTGAGATACATCACGACCACGCTGTCCTCGTCGTCATCGGCGTAGATGGATTTGCGGTCGCGCAAGACATAGTCGCCCGTAGGAGCCTTCTCCACCGCTCGTGCCTTGTCGGAGCCGCTGGCATCGCTCGCCTCTTCGTCGGCGACATCCTGGCCGCAACCCGCAAGGCCAAGGCCCAGGGCAAACGCGCCCGCCCCCGCCAACGCGCAGAACGTGCGGCGCGAGAGCGTGTCCCCAGCCATCTGTTGTGTCGTCATCGCTTCTCCTCGTTCAACTCAAGACGTGCGCACAGGCGCGAAAGCGGGCCCGACTCCTCGGGCGGCACCATCGCCTGCCGGCCAAGTAGGAAATACGGAAGATGCCTGGTGTACCACTCGAGGCGCCCATATGCGATCAGATAGAACGCGGCCCCTCCCAAAAGAAAGCCGACGCCCAGGTGGTCCGTTTCGAAAAGCGCGAGCTGTGCCACGGTGCCCGCAATGCTCACGAGCGCAAACGCCCCCGTGGACAGCAGCGCTCCCAAATAGTCCTCAAAATAAAGCAGCACGAGCATCAGAGTGTTTGCCAACGCATACAGACCATACCCCACGCACAAAATGCGAAAGGCGGCGATTGAGGTTTCGCTGAAACCAAGCGGCAGCGCGTTAAGCACGAACGACCCGAACACCACGAAGATAATCGTGCAAAACAGCTGCTTGAAGCCGTTGTACTCGAGCTCCCGGCGCAGAACCTCGAGCATCTCGCGTTCAGCCTGGTCGATGTCGCGGATGGCCCCCTCGTCGTTGAAGAGGCTGTAGTAGGTGTGGTAGCGCGGGTAAAAGTTCGTCTCCACCGACGTCACGAAGTTCACCGTGGTGATGAGGATGGAGAGAAACGCGCACAGCGCCGCCACGTCGTAGACGGGCGCTCCTCGAAACAGCCCCTCCACCTGCACACTCACTGGCCCGTAGTACATGATGACGAGATGGGCGAACAGGCCCAGGTTCACGAAGATGCCCGAGAACGTCAGCATGCCAAACCGCTCGAACCATGCAAGAAACAGCAGGCAACTGCCCTCGCTCTTGGGAAAATACTCAATGAGCCTTCGGTAGTAAAGCGCCATGAGCAGGCCGTATGAGACGATAACCGCGCCAAAGAGCGTAGCGACACTCACTGCGCGCAGCACGAGCAACAACGCCGCCAACATGGCACCCACCGCAAGCGACACTGCGAAATCGCTCACGAGCGCCTTGTAGTCCTTGAGCGCGTTGAGGTAGTTCATCTGCATCCACACGACCATGAGGGTGGCGGCAAACCACATGCACATCACGCGGTAGAGCATGGCAACCCCCGAGAAATGCAGGAACACGCCCCACAGCACGCACCCCATAGGCAGCATCACCAGCAAGCACCCATGGAAGCTGGGCATGACGCGCTCAAGTTTGCCCTGGTAGATCATGTCCGACACATACCGGGTGTTCACCATGTTGAAGACGCTCGTCATGGTGAGAGCCACAAGCAGGCAATACGTGATCATCGAGTTGAGAAGCTCGCCGTCGTGGCGTGCCATGCCCGCAAGGCCCGCCGCCGCGCTCACGCCCAGCAGCAGCAGGATGCCCAAGATCATGGGACCAGCACAGATGAGGCCGGCATATCCGTACGCCTGGCACAGGCCGAACAGGCCCTTGCGCGCAAAGAGCTTCTTGAGGCTGAATCCTATGCCTGCCATGAGGAGACCACCTCCTGGTAAAGAGCCGTGTAGGTGGTGACCATCTGCTCCTGGCGATAGTAGGTGCAGGCGCGTTTGCGGCCAATCTCGCCCATAGCACGCCGCTCGTCGGCATCGGCGCACATGCGCTCCAAGGCCGACGCAAGCGCCATGCGGTTCATGGGCTCCACGCAAAAGCCCGCGCAGCCCAAGTCGTCGCCCTCGCCGCCGTCGAGGAGCTCGCGGCAACATCCCACGTCGGTGAGCACGCAGGGCCTTCCGGCGGCGAACGACTCAAGCACCGAAAGCGGTTGGCCCTCCGAGATGCTCGTGAGTACCGTGAAGTCGATCTTGGACAGATATTGAGCCGTGTCGACGCGACCGGTAAAAAGCACGTCCTGCAGGTCGAGCTGACGTGCCAGCTCGTAGCATTCCTGGGCGTACTCCTTGTCGTCCTCCGGGCCAATCACATGCAGGCGGGCGTTGTTCACGTAATGCTTGACCTCGGCAAACGCATACAACAGCGTCTTGACGTCTTTGATGGGTGCGATGCGCACAATGGCGCCGATGTCAACCCAGCCATCGGGCTCTTTGGGAGGCACCGCGCCGAACTTCTCGACGTTCACGCCGTTGGGCGTGATACGGCACTTCGAAGGGTCGCACCCCAACTCGATCTGCGCCTTGCGGGCGTTGCCGAACAGGCTCGTCACCACACTCGCCTGGTCATAGACCGCCCGCGACAGCATGAAGAAGAAGCGCACCCACAGGCGCTTGAACGCGGGCAGCACCCATGTGGCGCGGATGATCTCCTCCTCGCGCTCGCGTGAGTAGATGCCGTGCTCGCTGAGCATGACCGGCGCGTGGTTGACATAGCCGCCCAGGCACGCCAAAACACCGCTGTAACCTGCAGCGATGGTGTGGTAGACGTCGGCTTTGGGCACCTCTTGGCACATGAGGAAGAGCACGGGCAACAACATCGAGCGCAGCGTATGGAACATGTCGGAGAACGCCGTGTACGGGTAGTCCCGTCGACAGATGTCGGTCATAAGGTCGAGGAACGTCTCGCTCATGAGAAAGCCCATGGGCGTCATGCCCTTCTGACGCATCGTGGCAAACAGCACGTCCCAATCAGGCGAGGCGCAGTGCACGAAATCGGACAGCGTCTGCTTCTGCTCGGGTGTAAAGCGGGCGCGCTTGCGCCCCGGCGTGCCTTTGAGCGCGTCGTTGAGGAAGACCTCGTGTATCTCCACCACGTTGTCGGGCAGCTCGTAGACGTATTTGCCGCGGTCGGCGCTGTCGGCTCCTATGCACCACAGCACAAACTCATGCTGGGGAAACGACTTGATGAGGCTGTGGGTCCATGAAGAGACACCGCCAGTCACATAGGGGTAGCAACCCTCAAGGACGATGCAGATTCTCATGCGCCCTCCTTGGGGATGCGCACATTGGTCGCCGTGGCGCGCACGAGGTAGAGGCTCCCGTCGAGCTGCTCGACGCTTCCGCCCTCGACCTGCCCGCACACAAGCGCGTCACGCGAACGCACGAAGAGGTAGGCCTCGTCGTGCAGGCCCTCAAGCGTGAGCGTAAGGGCATCGTCGGAGCTGTCCGTGGTAACGGCGGCATCGTACCAGCGCTGCACGGCAGCCCCCATCTCCGAGCCCGTGAGGTTGCGGATTTGAGGGGCCGACCCGTAGAGCCACTCCATATAGCTGTTTAGATTGTCAAAAGCGCTCTGCCAGCCCTCTTCGGCGCCACGGTCGGGATCGAGCATGTCATCAGGGTGCATGAAGTGCGAGTTCACAAAATGCAGGTTGAGTTCCGAGAGCGCGCAGAGCTGCATGTAGTCGTCAATTTGGCCTCCCGAGATGATGCGCGGGGTGTTCACAACGCCGTCGTCGTCTACGCCGAACTCCTGGACCCACTCGATATGCGAGAGGCTGTCGAAATAGATGCTCGCGATAACGCGAATCCCGAAGGCGCCCTCCACAAGGGCCTGGCGTCCGGCGGGAGACAGAATGTTCGAAGGCGGCACGTACACGCTGATGTCGTTGCCGGGGAACACCCTGTCGCAAAAGTCGTGCAGCTCCTGGAGGGCGGCCAGCATGTCGGCAAGCGAAGGCCAATAGGGATAGTCCTGATACTCCCGCTCGTAGGTGCCCGTCACATAGCCGCTGTTGTCCTCAAGTCCGCCCTCATCGATGAGCGGAATGTGGTTGTATCCATGGATGCCCAGCTCACCGCCCAAGCGCAGAAGCTCCCCGGCAAAGTATTCGAAGCGCGAGGTGTCCGTGTTGGTTTCGAACGGCGCGTCCACATTGTCGTTGTAGTCCTCGATGACAAGTCCGGTAAAGGCGATGCCGTACTTCTTGATCAGGCGCATGAGGTCGGGCCACCACACGTCGGTGTAGAAGTTGCTGACCGAGGTGTTGTAGTCGCGCTCGATGTACTCGCCCGACCCGCCAGGCACAGGAGAGGGGAAGTCATCGAGATAGAAGGTGCTGCCGTCGATGACCGGCCAGGCAAATGCGTCGCCAAGCAGGCCAAATGCCTGCGCATAGATGCCGCGCACGCCCTTTTCGGTGAAGCCGAGGTTACAGAAGACGACCCGGCCCTCGCCATTGGGGTACTCCCAAATAAGAGGCAGTTCGCGCTCGTCGGCTGTCACGGCGTACACCGTGCAGTCCTTCGAAAGCGAAACGATGAGCGACGACTCATAGGGGTCGGTGAGAGCAAAGTCATGCGCGCGGCCGCCGAGCATGAGGTCGGAGGTAAAACGAATGCCCGGCGTCTCGTACCAGCTAGTCCCCACTTCCTGCACGCCGAACTGTTGGGCGAACGTCTGGAAAAACCCATTGGATTCAGGCGGCAGGTACATCATGAGCTGACCGCCGTCACGCACCCAGGCCACAAGGTCGGCCGCGCTCTGCCCCAAACATGACAGGTCGCTCACCGTGAGAACCACTTTTTGATAGCCTGCCAAATCTGGCAGCTCCTGCTTGGCCAGATCGACCAGATCAGCCTCGACGCTTGTCTGGTCGAACATCGCCTCGACATCGTCAAGCGCGTCGGCAGACGCCACCTGGTCTGAGTCGTACAGCGCCAGGCACCCCGAGGCAGCCACATGGCCTCCCTGGGTAACCTGCGAGGCATCGAGCAGGTCAAGCGTACTGGCATGGCCCACGCCCACCTTGTCGCCCTGCTGAAAGATGAGAACAACGGCCATGAGCATAAACACCACAAAGATGCCGATGAGCTTGCCGTAGCGCAGGCCTGCGCCGTCAGTCTTTTGCATGGTCGTCCCTCCTCCAATACGAGATATCACGCCTGCCGCGGGCAGTAATCCTGACATCGCTTCGCTGTAGCTTTTCAAGCGCTCGATCGATACCCGCTCGGTCCTCTTTCGCCGCAGCAGCGTGCAACTGCATGAGATAGCCGTCCTCACGCCTGGGCCAAACAGCAACGGTATGCTCGGCCATGCGCTCCATGTCGCCGACCTCGTCTCGTGCCTGGGCGTTTAAGAACGACTGCCAGCACACACCGAGGGCCTCCTCGCCGTCGGGCGAAATAAGCGCGAGCAGCGCCTCGAGCACACGTGCGTACTCGGCACGCGTGGAGGTAAGCATCATGCCTTCGAGCAGGCCGCTCTCGATATAGGTGCCCAAAACGCTCGCCAAATCGCGAGCGGCCGCGACATCGTGGGCATCGGCCTGGCATGCCGCACGCGCCCGCTGCATGCGGTCGTCGTAGGTCTTCTGAAGCTCCACCAGGGCGGTCGTCGCGTAATGCACCACCTCGGCGTCGTCGTTTGAACGGGCGGCACGCAGCGCATGGGGCTGGGCCGAGGCGTCGTCATACAGCACGTCCATGATGAGCCTGCGCCGCGTTGCGGGATCGTTGACCAGCAGGGTCTCGCGCAAGGGCACCGCCTCTGAGGCCTGCGCGGCCGGCTCCACGACGATGCTCTTGTACACGGCGTCGTTGACGCGCAGCTCCTCAAGCTCGAAGTCGTCGCAGGGCTGCGCATCCGATCGCACGGCCCGCTCATGGAAAAAGAGCGCCACAGCGCCAAACACGGGTACGAACGCCATAATCGGCAGGCAGCTCATGCGCGTCTTGAGAAAGCCGCTGGCCATGAGCAGGCCAACAACAACGCAGGCAAACACATGCACAACCAGGCAAACGGGAATCAAGATATCGGTCACGCCCATCACCCCGCTATGACTTCGAAGGCGAGGCCGGCACCCTCAAAACGCGAGCTCACAATGGGCAGCACGTCCCGGTTTGCCTGACGCAGCAAGGCGCAAACGCAACCGTCTGCCCCCATGCCCACCTCGTCGGTCGCGCGCAGAAGCGGCACAAGGCGCGCCTGGGCCTGCTCGGGGTCCAGCCCCGGGAAACGCAGCAGCAAAAAGTCGGCCACGCCCTTCTCGCCCATCTCGACTTGGGCCTGCACAAGCTGGTCAAACGACTCCTCATGCAACACGTCGGTCCCCACAAAGCAGCGCTGCGAGCGTGCAAGCTCCGTATACTGCTCGGCGCGTTTGAACGACATCTCAAGCAGGCCGCACATGACGCGGATGAGGTTGGCATATCCCATGTCGAGCTGGTCGGGCTGAGCCTGCCAGACGCACACGATGACGCGCAGTTTGCCGTCGACAAACGACCCGCAAGCGTAGCTGGGAAGCGCCAGATCCAGGCCGAGGTTGCGCCAGACGCGCCCGCAGTTCAGCTCATCCCAGGACATGGCCCACTGCTGCAGGTCAACGGACTTGGCAAGCCGAGGACGCATGGGGCGAGAGCACGACATCAGCCTACAGAACCGCTGGTTGCGATCGACGCTGTACAACGCGATGGAACGGTTGTGCAGCACGTCCTCGAGGGCCTCGAGCGCCTTGAGGAAGAGCTTTTGGGGCAGCACGTCATCGAGATGCTGCACCACCGCGAAGATGCGACCGAAGCTATCCTGAAAGCCGATGATCTGACGCTTGAAACGGCTTTTGTTCTCCACCGTGTTGGTGTAAACATCGTTCAAGAAGAGGTACTTCTCGCGCAGGACCCGGTACTCCTCGCGGGCAAAGGCCACATCGGCATCCTTCTTGTCGCTCACGTAACCGCACACCGTACCGGCAAGGGCGTAGAGGGCAAACGGCAGCCAGTTCTCCACGCGCATGACAATGCTGGAGATGTCGGAGCCTTGTCCCACGTATGACCACAGAATCGACGCGCATGCAAGAAGGGCTGCGAGCAGGCCCAGGCGCATGCCGTGCATGCACCCCATGAGCACCACGAAGAGCAGTCGCAGGTCGACGAAGCGGTAATAGATGTTTGCGCCCAACGTGTCGTTGACAAGCTGAACGATAACGAAAAGCACCGCAAGCTCGACATATTTGAGCAGCCCCAGCCGGCTGACCGCATTGCGCAGGCGTTCGAAAAGGCCGGGCTTCTCCTCTGCGTGACGATGCGCGAGCCAGGTTGCGTAGAGGGCGGGCACCTGCTCCAGGGCGTCGTCGAAGGGAATCCAACCGTACATGCGACGCAGCCCATCGGGATAGGCGGGCCCGTGGGGAGAGGGCACCGCGTGGGCAGGGTCGGCGCACGTGCACGACCCCGCAG
>USJP01000036.1 GCA_900555105.1 uncultured Coriobacteriaceae bacterium
CCCCCCATGGCGATATCCGCGTCGTCCCTGCCTGGAGATGGACGTTGGAAAAGACCACCTAATAAAGGATAAGCCCCGCCTGTCCCGGTTCATTATCGGAACAGGCGGGGCTTGCATGGAGTGGCTTTCGAGCGGGGTTCCTCGAACAGGGCTTATCAAACGAGGGAGTGTAAGCTACTCCGAAGGGTTGGAGAGATTGACGTAAGCTGCGTTCTTGTTCTCATCGCCAATGAGTATGAGATTGGTTCCGTCAAGCTCATAGACGCCTGGCTTAGACTCAGGGGCGTTTTCATTGGAGGATTCTGCAACCACCGTCTGCCCGTCAAGATGTCCGATGCGTTTGCCTTTATTGGAGAAGATTACTTTCTGCAGGTCGATGCCAGTATCGCTTGCGCCAGGATATGCGGCGCGCCCATAGTGCTGCCCCTCATAGACAACCGAGTCGGGAAACTCGGAGCTTTGCGAGAACGTGTGGAAGAGAATGAGACCTCCCACGATGAGAAATAGCAGAAGTCCAATGACCGCAATTCGTGTTTCGAAGCTAGAGGGTTTCATAATTTGTTGCTTGTGCCGGCGGGAGGGCGATGAGCCAATCCCCGGCGGGTGGAGTGACAATAGTTCCGACGGCAGTGATGCGGTACTTGACGCCCTTCGCTAAGCCGCCCTTGGAACCACTGTATGTCAGATATTTCTGATTCTGGCCGGTCTCGACATGACCGAAAACAACGCCACCAGTTGAGCAGTTTGTGATGTTCAGGTAAATAGAAGTAACCGGGCATACAGCAGTGGTGTTAAAACGGGCCACAAACTCGATAGTGTTTTCATAATGGCGGGTGGACAGGGAGCCATATCCATAAACATTAGAGGAACGGGCTGCACCGTCTTGTTCTTCCGCAAAACCGGTCTTTTCGTTGTCGATGCCGAAAGGCGTGCTATCGACAACGACCTTCTCAATGTCAGAAAGAGAATAGTAGAGCTCGGGATTGGTGAGACGCATTGCGTCGCCAACAGTGGCTTCGTCGTCAAGGTATCCGAGGGAATCCTCGTCGGCACGGGCGAGGTCGGGAAGGGCGATGGCTGCCAGACCAAGTCCAAATGTAGCTGAGGCAATGACGAACTGCCTTCTGGAGAAGGGTGCACTATCGGTTCGCTTCAGTGAATCCATGACGTCCTCCTGCTCAGTTGAGATGGTTTTACATTCACCCATCTATCGGATAGAAGCGCCGGCGCCACATCTATAGTATACAGTATTGTTAGGAATAGTAAACTTTGAAAAGATGACTTTTCTGTGTCTCCAGTTCCCTTCGTACTTCTCGTGTTTGCCTTCGTTTGCCTGATGCGAAAAGCTTGTGGGTGTGGTGGCCTACTCAATCTCGTCTATCATCCATCAATCGCAATTCCCAAGCGCCGTCTGCCCCACTTCACCCGGGCGGGCGGTGCTTCCTTTTGTCGGCGAGCGAGCATGTTGCTTGAACTGTCACTCAGAATGACAGTTTTTGCCTAAATTTGTCACTCAGAATGACAGTTCAAGCTATACTGCTTTTATCCATTTGTCTCGCACGGAAGATTTTCATCGAGAGGATGCATGTGCATGACTCAACTCAAACCGACGATTCGCCTGCTTATCCACGATTTTCACCAATCGGTCTTGCCGTCGGTTCGAGAGGGTCTCGTTTGCCGCGAGCTGTCGTTAGGGAAGCCTCTGCAGCCTAAAATCGGCAACCTCGTGAAGGTCGTCACGGGCATGCGTCGCAGCGGCAAGACGTTTCGTCTCTATCAGGCCATTATCGAGCTGCTTGACAGCGGTGTTCCCGCGGGGCGCATCTGTTACTTCAACTTTGATGACGAGAGGCTTAAGCCCTATCCTGCCGACATCGTCTCACAGGTGTTGGAGACGTTCTATGAGCTGAATCCCGAGACGCGTTCCGAAGGGGCATATATTTTCTTCGACGAGGTTCAGGATGTCCCCGGGTGGGAGCTTGCGGCACGCAGGATTGTTGACACCGAGAAGGTGACGATGTACTTCACGGGTTCATCGTCTCGTTTGCTTTCCGATGACATCGCGACGGAGTTCAGGGGGCGCTCCATTGCCTACGAGCTGTTGCCTTACGGGTTTTCGGAATACCTTCAATCAAGAGGATTGGACGTACCGAGGGGGGCTGAGCTAGATTCCAAAACTGTCGCCTCACAGATGAAGGGCTCCTACCAGGCATTTCTGCTTGAAGGCGGCTTTCCTGCTGTATATGGCCTCGATGAGATGGAACGCGTACAGGTGCTTCAGGGGTATGTCCAATTCACCGTTGCCCGTGATCTCGTTGAGCGCCATGGTTACGCAAATGCCGCTTTTGTGCGAAACCTTGCCCGCAGCGTCGTGGCGTCTTCTGCCCGAGACTTTTCCATCAGTCGCGCTCACAACCAGGGAACATCTTCAGGCTATTCGCCGGGACGCGAAAAGATAGCCGAGATGCTCGATGCCATGGAGGACGCGCATCTGTCTTACGGCGTCTACGACTTCTCTCGCTCGCTTCAGCGCAGCCGCCTGCGCGGGTTCAAGGAATATGCCGTGGATACAGGCCTCTTCTATGCCATGAGCCCCGCAACCACGGATGGTCTCACGCGTGCCCTTGAGACATCGGTTTACCTCGAGCTGCGTCGCCGCAGGCAAACGGGGAGGCGCGGGGAAGTTTCCATGCTCAAGCTTCCCAGCGGCAAAGAGGTCGACTTCATCTGGGGTGACGAGGCGTTCGGCACGGCCTTTGACCTTGTGCAAGTCTGTCTCAGCATGGACGACGAGCGTACAAAAGTGCGTGAAATCTCCGCCCTCGAAGAGGCAATGTCCCTCTTCCCCGGTGCTCGTGCAACAATCGTCACCCTCGACGAATATGGCACTGAAGCCACCCCCCATGGCGATATCCGCGTCGTCCCTGCCTGGAGATGGACGTTGGAAAAGACTGCCCGATGAGCCAAGCCCCGCTTGCCCCAGTGCACTGGAACAGGCGGGGCTTGATCTTCATGAGCCTATCGGCGCTTGTTGATTGCCTTGACAATGTAATAGACAATCAATCCGACCATGATTGCCGCAGCAAGGATAGAAATTTCGGGTGGCATTTCTAGTCCGCATGTGTGTGAAGGGTGCTGCCTTCCATTTGCGCCCAAAGGGTGACAGATTTCGAGCCTACACCAGCCAAGTAATCGAACCCAATGTCATATACGGCGCGTGCTCCAACAAAGTAGAGATTGGCGCTTGTCACGGTGCACAAGAACGAGGTGTATGACTGACCCCAAGCGGTCTTGATGGTGTTGTTGACGATGTTGACATAAAACTCGCGTTCAATGAGGGGAGATGGATAATAAATCCTCCAGACGCCCGACGCATTGTTGTAGTACCAATCACCACAGGGTGCAGTGTCATCCACCGGAGATATGTACTCGAGTTCAATGCGGGCGACAGTTCCATCTTCAAGTGTTATCTCTTGAGATTGGTTGCAATGGTTGGTGAGATCAAATACAAAGTCAACGGAAGGGAACTCGGTGCTTTGAGCCATGTCGGCTTCTTCAGCTTTGGCGACGGATGCTCCTGAACCGATGGCGGTTGAGATGATGCCCAAACAGGCACACTTAATCAAAGATCTACGATCGATGTGCAAGGTATTCATTGAGTACCTCCCATGCTTCGAAGAGATTGATTATGGCAACACCGGTGTTTGATAGAGAGAATATCATACAGAATACGAATGTCAACTATTTAAGCATACCTATCTTTCCTTTGCGTGCGCGAGTGTAAGGAGCCGGAGTGTAACGGTGATGAGACTTACTCAATCTCGTCAATCATCCGGCGCAGTTCGGCGATGTCCTCCGAGGTCATCTCACCATGGGAGACCAGGGCAGAGACGAGTTTTGAGGCAGAACCGTCAAACACCGTGTTTATCAGCTTCTTTGTCTCCCCAAGTCGCATCTCATCGGGGTCGACGATGCTGCGGCAGACAAAGCCGGGGTCCTCTCGCTCAATTGCGCGCTTCTCAATGCAGCGGTGGATGAGGGCGTACACGGCCCCTCGCGTGTAGCCAAACTCACCGTTCATCTCGGTAAATATCTGTTTGGCGCTGGCCTGCCCGCCGTTGCGCCAGATGATTGCCATGACCTTGAGCTCAAGATCGGATAACGATGGTTGCATATCCCTCTCCCTTATACCATATGCCATGCGATGACGGCCGCATATCCTATGCGGCGCAAAATGTGGGTGCGACCTCCGTCTTCAAGAATTCCAACGAATCCATATCCGGGTTTCCTCCCGTGCTTAGTTGCCAGGCATTGACCAGGGGAATAGAGCTATCCCATTTGGGCAGCTCGGAAACCGAGTCGCTGTAGTCGAAACCCCATAGGGTGTAGTTCGAACCATAATGAGTCGTGGCTTCAATAATCATCATGTTGCCTGCATCTTCTTGGAGATAATCACCGACCTGCCCGAATGCAACAAGAGGGTGCGTTTCCTGGCCAAGAGGGAAGACCATGGTGACGCTTGAGCCATCTGTGGTCTTCGCGGTGCTGACGGCCACCTTTTCATGCCAGGCTTCGGGCAGATTGACGCATCCGGCATCAGTGCGTATGTCCCACGGGTTGTTGCTGCTAGCGATTCCAGTTGTGGAGAGGGCCAGGGCAAGGAGGAGCGCAGTCGAACATTTAGCGAAGGAGGGCACATCAATATGCTGAGAAGTCCTTCTCATCGCACCGATTCGAGTAGCAAGCAGAGGGGCAGCACCGGAAGAAAAAGCAGCGATATCCATGTGATTGGCACTACCTGATGTTGACGCGAAACGAAGAAGGAGGCTGGCATATGAGCGCTTATGCGAGGGGGCAAGAAACCAGGCGACAGTCTCGTCGCAGGTCAACTCTATATCTTGATTGGCAAGCTTGCGCATAGCCCAGACGAGCGGGTTGAACCAGAAGCAACAGCAGGCAAGCGTGAGGAGAAACTTGAAGAGGGCATCCCGCCGGTGGATGTGCGTCAGCTCATGCTCAACGATATGGAGCTTCTGATGTTTGGAAAGGCTTGCAGTGCCGACCGGCAAGAGAACGACGGGGAAAATGAATCCATAGGTGACGGGGCTCTTCAAATTGTCGGCCCAGAACAGCCTAGCGCGTGTCGGAGCGGTTTGCAGCTCACGGGTGGACCAAAAGGTCGCTTTATTGGTAAGCAAGCTTAGGAAAGCTTTAGCGCGAATCAGAATAAGACGTCTGTGTTGCAGTTCGAATTTCTGGGCGCATGCGCAGATGTCCTGATCGTCGATTGGGCCGATTGCCGGATGCGAACGAACCCAGCGTTGATGGTTTACAAGGTGGACGGTCAAAGCGAGAAGTGCATCGGTCGCCCAGATTCCAAGCACAGCATGTCCAATTGGCGTGGCGAGCCACGATGCTCCTAGCTGTGCCAGGGAGTGCGCGGGGGTCTCGTGTGGGACAAATGTGCCTTGGCTGCTTTGGAATGCGATTAAAACGGCAGGCAACGACAAGGGGAAAGGGAGAAGGAGGCGGATGAGAGCAGCATACCAGAGCAACATGATATGACGGTATTGAACGCGGTCAATCAGGAGCGCTCGGGCGAGGAAAATGGCAAGAAGGAAAAAGGAATCTTGGATTAAGAGCGGGATAACTGATTCCATATGAGAGCCACCCCCTCGGATAAACATGATAGAACCAACTGGTATCTGTAGAATACAACGCTATTCCCGATTGGTGAAGCCCAGTTACTCCACATCCGGCAGGCCGGCATGTCCTCTCAAACAGAAAGCGCCCGGTTTGATTCAACCGGACGCTGGATACGTCGTTGCTATCAGGGAAGTTCGAAGCACTAGTGCGTGACGTACATGTACTGCCAGAGATGGACGGTTCCCCAGGCGCCGAGTCCAGCAGTCGGGCTCCAATCGCCGTATGTGCTCACCTCATAAGGGCCATAGGTGTCGTAGTAGCTCACGTAGTTGATGATCTTGTATGTGTAGTCATAGTTGCCGACATTGTAGAGCGATGAAGTCCAGGTTTTATACGTGTCTACAACTCGTGCGGCACCGTGGCCGGATCAATCTCGTCGGCACATGCACTGGTGGGTGCAAGTGCTGCTGATGAGATGGAGAGCGCAAGCATAATTGTGGCGATGACAGTCGAAACGCTCTTTGCGGTTGGATTCATGAGCCGTTCCCTTCGTATAGCTGGGCGTATATCTCAGAGCAACTTCCCTGATAGCCTTGGTTATGTGGCCGAATGAGACGGCCATCTTTGAGAAAGTAGACCGTGTCGCACATCTCATCGAGTTCGTTGAGGATGTGGGAGGAGATGACAATCCCTGTGTCGTGCTGGGCTAATTGAGAGACGACCTTCCAGAACATGCGCGAATTCGTTTGGTCAAAGCCGTTGGTTGGTTCGTCAAAAAGGATGTAGCGCGCCTGGCTCATGCAGGCAATTGCAAGGCTGGCCTGTTGCTTCATGCCTTGCGACAGCTCTTTTCCTCGCTTGGAGAGCATTTCGTCCATGAGGCATTGTTTGCTGACGGCGTTCAGGTCGGCGTCTGAGCGCCAGAGACATTTGGTGGCCTGCAAGTGTTCAAAAACGCTCAAGTCATCGTGCAGCAGCTTGCCTCCATCGGGGGCATAGAGAACTTTGCTTGTGTATGCTGCTGTTTTACGCGCGCTGTCTATCTCGTCTGCCAAGCAGCGCCCATGGTCGGGCCATATATGTGCCCCGACAGCCTTCATAAGGGTTGTTTTGCCTGAGCCGTTTGGGGCGACAAGTGCGCATATTTCACCGGGCTCAACGGTGAATGAGACGTCGTCGAGAATCTTCGCTTCGCGATAGGCGAGGCTCACCTCCTTGATATCAAGCATGCTGCCTCCTCAGTCTTGCGATGCGTATAAAGCCAACGGCAGTGCACGCACATAGTGCGAGCAGGATAACTGCGATACACCAACCAGAAATTGTTGTCATTCCAGCAGAAAAGGTGCATCCGGGGCCAGAGTCAATGATGGTTACCGCGCCGCCGGGTATCCCTGTGATGCGCGCCTCATCGAGGAAGGTCGACGGAAGATACTTGAGCAAGAATTGGGGGACTGTTCCGGAGAGGTAGTTTGGGATGAAGGGTAGGGCAAGCAACAGTACGGCTGCTGTTTGGGCGGCTTTTCCGATGTTGAGGGACAGGCAAACGGCTGCGATCAGGGACAACAAAGCCAACTCGCCGGCGAAGACGGCAACCCATTTCAAAAGCGCCTCTCCGACCGTCAGAGAAAACAGCTCCCCATTGGTTATGAACATTACGGGGTAGGAGGGGTCGCCAAAGCCATTGTTGAGGAGCGTCCAAAGGGCTGCTGGAAGCCAGGCAACGAGAACGCATGCAAGCGAGGCTGTGAAGAGCGCCAAGAAGAGGTTAAAAATGAGAGCGGGTTGGCTTATGGGGACATGCGATAGCAGTTTGGCGTTCTCGCGCTCGTGGATATAGATTCCCAGAATGATGATGAGGGGAATGTACCAGACGAAGAAAGGAAGCTGAGTGAGCATGTACAGGGTGTAATACGTAAGAGGGAATCGAGTCGAATCGTCATAAAAGACTGGATTGGCAAGCTGCGCGACTTTCTCGTACAGTTGCGCCGTTCCCTCAACGTGGAGAATTGAGTCGACTGTCTCATCTGCCCGACCCTCTTCAAACGCGGTTTGGATTATATCAGCGGTCGTGCGGTAATACGTTGCCATGCTGGCGGCAAAATCCTTTGTCCCGAAGCTGTTGACTACATCCTGAAGTTGGGATGCCGCGAGGCGCCCTTCTTCCTGTACGTACTCAGGCGCATCCGAGTTTCGTATTTGCGACTGATGCGCTGAGTCGAGCGCCGCCTGGAATGGTTCGATGGTGAACCCGGTGTGCATGGAGTAGAGCAAAAACGCGCCAAACAAAACCGCCAACGCCCCCGTAACAATCCATGCGGCATGGCTGCGGATGACGATTCGCCCCAGTGTTCGGGCATACATGGCTGGGCCCGATTGCTTCATATGTCCACCTCCAAAACTGTTGGTTATAAGAATACAAATGTAAATCGATTGGCTATGAGTTTAGCTAGCGCTGACAGTTTGTCAATTATAAGAATACGAATGTATATCCATGTCGGTGAACGGCGCTTGTTGGGATGCGCGGGCATCCCGCCCCTCCGTTCTTCTCGTGTCTTGCGGCCGTGGGGCTGGGCAGGGCGCAAGAGGGCGGGTACAGTGTGTGGGTTGGATTTATATGCTTGCGCGGCCATGTGGCCGCTCGACCACACGGGAGGAACTCTCTATGGATATGTCCAAGATGCTCAAGCAGGCCAAGAAGATGCAGCAGCAGCTTGCCGACGTGCAGGACGGCCTCAAGGACGTCGTCGTGGAGGCCACGGCCGGCGGCGGCATGGTGAAGGCCACGATGACCGGCGACGGCCAGCTCACCGGCATCACCATCGACCCCGAGGCCCTCAACCCCGAGGACGTCGACCTTCTCCAGGACATGATCGTCGCCGCTGTGAACGAGGCTTCCAACAACGCCACGCAGGTTGCCAACCAGCGTATGGGCGCCATCACTGGCGGCCTCAACATCCCGGGCCTGTTCTAATCCGGCTCGATTCCGAGTTTACGCACGACACCGATACACGCGATGGCTGACGAGACATTCACCAACCTCATCGACGAGCTGGGCAGGCTTCCGGGCATCGGCCCCAAGTCTGCCCAGCGCATCGCCTATCACATCCTGCAGTCAGACACCGCCAATGTCCAGCGTCTGGCCGACGCCCTCATGGACGTGAAGCGCACGGTGCACTTCTGCCCGCATTGCTTCAACTACGCCACGGGCAAGGTGTGCGCCATCTGCGCCGACCCGCGCCGCGACACCTCGCGCATCTGCGTGGTGGCCGAGCCCCGCGACGTGAGCGCCATCGAGCGTACGGGCGCCTTCAAGGGCGTCTACCACGTGCTGGGCGGCGTGATCAACCCCATGGAGCGCAAGGGTCCCGACCAGCTGCACATTCGCGAGCTCATGGGACGCCTCGGCAGCGAGGACGTCTCCGAGGTCCTCATCGCCACCAACCCCGACATCGAGGGCGAGACCACGGCCTCCTATCTCGCGCGCCTCATCAAGCCGCTCGACATCGAGGTCACGCGTCTGGCGAGCGGCCTGCCGGTGGG
>USJP01000037.1 GCA_900555105.1 uncultured Coriobacteriaceae bacterium
CCGCCTGCCGTTACTGTGGACGATTGTAAGGAAACCGTTGAGGCCGAGGTTGTCGTCGTGGGTGGCGCGCTGGCCGGCGAGTTTGCGGCCTACGCTGCTATCCTTTCGGGCGCTGATGTCGTTATGCTTGAGCGCAACGGTACGGGTCATGTGGGTGGTTCCGGCATCGGCTTTGTTAATTCGCGCTACCAACTCGACGCTGGCCAGCCCGAACACGACCCGTATGAGGTGATGGAGCGTCTGAACAACCAGACCCAGAACCGCACGAGCCTTGCTCTGCTTGCTCCCTTCTGCCTGCACAGTGGCCAGGTGCTTGACGAGCTCGAGGCCAACGTTTTGCAAGCTGCTGGCTGCCCTGGCACGGCAAACGTCACACCCGAGAATGACCTAGACGAGTTTTGTCCGAGTTTGAATAGCCATGTCGACTTTGATCCGACGGGTTCGGATAGCCTTGAGACCTTCAACTTTGCCATGACTGACTGGATTGCCGCTAACGGTGGACGTATCTTCACCAACACGTGCGGACGCGTGCTTACCCAGGATTCCGATGGCACAGTGACCGGTGTCATTGCTACCAACCCCGATGGTGATTACGTGTACTACAAGGCAGGCAAGGCTGTCATCGTTTGCACGGGTTCTTATGGGCACAACGAGGCTATGATGCAGCATTTCAACCCGGCTTGGGTGTGCGATTTTGCCAAGAACTACGGCATTTACAACGGCCGCGTCAGTGACAAGACGCCCATCACCACAGACGAGGACATGGACGACGGCACCGGTCACAAGATGATGGTGTGGGCCGGTGCGGACATGGAGCAGTCGGATCACTCGCTCCAAGCGTGGGAGGCCTCTGGCTACTATTGGTGGCCGTTCTTGCAGGTCACATGCAAGGGCGAGCGCTTCCGCAACGAGCAAAGCTCCTGGCTGTCTCAGTGCAACACTGTGGCGGAGCGTCCGGAACGTGTGAACTACTACTGGCAGATTCGTTCTATGAAGGATACGGATATGCCCATGACCCTACAGACGGGTGTGCCGCTGGAGGCATGGGATCAGGTCATCGAGAGTTCGTGCGAGTACTACGATGCCGACACCATCGAGGAGCTGGCAGGTCTCATTGACGTAGATCCTGCCGTGCTCACCGCCACGGTTGACCGTTACAACGAGCTGTGCGAGAAGGGCGTCGACGAGGATTGGGGCAAGAATCCCAAGTTCATGCACCCCGTGCTCGAGCCGCCGTTCCGCGCGGCCAAGGCGACGTGTTTCTTCTTCTGCACTTCGTCCGGCGTGCGCTGCAATGGTAAGCTCCAGGTGTGCGATAAGGACTGGCAGCCCATCCCGCATCTCTTCGCTGCTGGCAATAATGTTGGCTGGCGTTTGGGTTGCGGCTACCAGATGACCGTGCCCGGCATGTGCAACGCCTTCGCATTGTTCCACGGTTACGAGGCCGGTCGCTATGCCGCTGATCCCGACTTCACCTGGGATCAGTTGGAGGCATAAGGCCTAACTGGTCATCGCGGTTCCGCGAAGCTCGCAAGATACTATTTGGCCCGCTGGCAACGTGAGACGTGCGTTGCCAGCGAGCTATTTGTATCCGCAATGATTGAATCTAATGTCGCATGTGAACCTGTGTCTCGACAAGATCGAGCAATTCTTGCCGTGCATGAACATCCAGAGCTGCGTAAATCGCCTTGCGGTATGTCGCTACGGTGCTGTCGGACAACCCCAATGTTTCAGCGATTCGCTGTATGCTTACACCCTTGACAAGAAGGCGCATTACATCTGCTTGGCGAGGCGTAAGTCCGTTTTCTTTGGCCAAAAGGGCGCAGACAGCGTCAGTATCTGCATTGATGATGGGCTGCTCGCTAGACGCCACATTCTCGTTATTTGATGAGCCCTTTTGGGTGCGAGAGAACAAAGGCAGCACAAATGAGGGAATGGCAAATAGGTACAGAAGCAGCGCCGTGATAATGGGTGAGAGGTTTTCGACAAACGAAGGCGATTCGAGCGAGAAGAGCACTTCGGGAGTTCGGGCAAGATAGACAAAACCGCCAAGTATGCCGTATACCAGGATAGGAGACACCTTGGATTCGCGTGAGATGGCGCAGCTTTCTAGCAAGATAAGCAGCGAGACTATGCAGAAGCAAGCTTCGCTGAAGAATAGGACAAACCATCGCTCGCTGGGTTGAAAAAATGCTCCGACGAGTACCGCGCTTGCCATGATTGGCAGCATGGCACGGTAGGTATCCGTGATGGTCAGCCTTCTCTTTCCCAGAAGCATAAATGCCCCAAGGGCGATTACTGCGAGCAGGTTTGCTCCTTGGGCAATTAGATTGCGCGTAAGCTCGCCCGTGATGAATTCCATGTATGCGGTGCTGACGATGGGAGCGGCAAGCGAAAGGACAACGGCACAAATGATTGAGGGAAGCAGCTGAGTCGCGAGGCTACTCGTACTTGACGTTGTGGAGTTGCCCGTAGCAGTCTGCGGTTTGTTTTGCTGTGCTTGCGATTGGGCGTTCCCTGCGTTTGCTTCGTAGCGAGCGTGGTTAGCGCGTAGCAAGATTAACGAAGCGGGCATGAACACGATGGCAGCCAAGAGAATGCGTATTGATGCGGGGACCAGGCAAAGAACTATGCCACTGGCAATGGATCCCAGCGAAGCAATGAGCAGAAGCTTGACAATTTCATTTTGTGGGCGCGCTGCAACGAGAGCCGTCCACTGAATGTAACCAAGGGTCATTCCGACACCCAAGAACAATCCATAGAGCGAGATGAGCCATGGTGAGCGCAAACCAACCTCATAGGAGGCGAGACAAGCGAGAAAGCCGATGAACGAAGCGGCTGTCAAACGCCACAGTGATTCAAAGAGCGCTTCGTTGACGGGTTTTCTTCCAGCAGTTGCCGCTACGACAAAGAATGTAAGAACGTAGGCTCCCTGTTGTGCGAGAACATAGGGTGCTGTTTCGGCATGGGGCGGGGTAAACGGCAGGGCATACGTGGCTCCGCAGCACGACACGAATGTCATCCATACAAAGATGCCGACGGCGTAGAGAACGAAACCGGGCGTAATATCGGCCTTTTTGTTGGCGTCTGTGGCCGATGACTCCTGTACTCGTATGTTGCCTTGCTTGGCCATCGGATGCCCCTCTTGTTGTTCCGCGCCTTTCCGTGAGCTGCGATTATACGGCGCAATTTCAACTCATGCCATGAAGAGTCAACGTGTGCAGGCTGATGACAATGTAGACGCGCCAAACGGGATGCAGGCTAGGAATCAGATAAACAGTAATAAACCGAATTGTGGCTGTTTTTTCGTTCTTATTTTGAACTCATACCCAGCCGTACAAGAACCCTAGGTATAAGTTTTCGAAACCTCGCCAGCTAGGCGGTAAATGAGAGGTGAGTTCCGCTCGATGAGCTCAGCGAGTTCGGTAAGTTCCTCTTGGGAGAAGCCTTCTACATCGGTCCACGTGTATGCTGGCAATCGGCAATACCCTGAGTCAAAGCCTCCGTCAACTGGGCGCTCAACGCCAACCAAAATCGTATTGTTTTCCAGGACATTCGAGTACGCGATGCGCGTATCGTCTGGGAGCTTGAGATAGCTGTACATCATGATTGCCCACCTCCTTGCGCATACAGTGCGACGGTGCCAGTTTAGTTCCTCCGCTCAACGATGCCTCCCGTTGCTCCAAATTTCTGTTGACATCCTATTGGGGCGCAATCTATTGCGAGCGCATGCCGATTGCAGTAAGGGGCAAAATGTTTTGAAATGCTTGCGACTTGCGGAACAAGACCCGCGGTGGTGTTTGATTTGCGTCTTGCGTCTCTCATCCTCCCCACCCCTTACGGGGCGTTTTCCCTGCTTGCTGTGGAGCCCCTGCGAGTCCGCCGCATGCGTGCAATTGCCTGCGCGCGGTAGTGCTAGGCTTTGCCGCCGCATTGGCTTGCAAGACGCGGGAGGCGTGCGGTGGGTTTGGAACAGAGCGGCAAGATGGTCGGCGAGAATTCGGCCACGCAGGACGTCCAGCAGATGGGGGCCGCGGGCGCGGTCGGTAACCACGAGTTGGGCCGTTCTCGCGTGGCAGTGCTTGTGCTGCTCGCGCTGTCGTTTGCACTGGGGTGCACGGAGTTCACCATTATCGGCATCGAACCCGACATCGCCACGTCGCTGGGCGTCGAGCTTTCTCTCGTGGGCAACCTCGTGGGCTACTTCGCGGTGGCTTACGCCGTGTGCACCCCGTTGCTCGCCGTGTTCACCGGGCGGTTCCGCCGCTTCCAGCTCATGTGCATCTACCTGCTCGTTTTCAACCTCGGCAACCTGACGACTATGCTCGCGCCCGCCTATGGGGTGCTCGTGGTGGGACGCATGCTCACGGCCGCCGTGTCGGGCGCCCTGCTGGCAACCTCGCTCACCTTCGTGCCTGAGCTTGTGCCCGAGAAGCGCGTGGCGCCCGTTGTCTCACTCATCTACACGGGCTTTTCGATTGCCAGCGTGCTCGGTGTGCCGGCCGGTAAGCTCATCAGCGGGGCCTTCGGTTGGAACTTCATGTTCGGCGTGGCCGCCGCGCTTGCGCTTGCCGTGAGCGTCGCCCTCATCGCGTGTATGCCGCGCACTGGCGCCACCGACGAGCCCTCGACTCCGCGCGACCAGCTTGCCCTCGTGGCTGACGGCCGCGTGATCACCGGCATGCTCATCTTTGTGTTCGGCGCGGGCGGCACGTACGTCTTCTACACCTATGTGACCCCGGTGCTGCAGGACGTCATGGGGCTGTCGCCCGAGATGGCGAGCACGGTCCTCATGGCCTACGGATTCGCCTGCGTGGTGTCGAACCTGCTCTCGGGTTGGGTGGCGCAGCGCTTCGGCGTCGTGGGCCTTGCCGGTTCGTGCCTCATCCAGGCGGCCCTTCTTGTCCTGCTCTACTTCACGACGGGCAGTCTCGTGCCCGGCATCATCAACATCCTGCTTCTCGGCGTGGGCATGTACGTAGTGAACTCGCCCGGCCAGATGCACTTCCTCAACATCGCCCAGCGCGATTATCCCCGCGCGCTCACTATGGCCGCCTCGGTGCAGCCCATGTCGTTCAACATCGGCATCGCGGCCGGCTCCTTCGTGGGCGGCGTCGTGGTCGCGGGCCCCGGCCTTGCCTACGTCGGTTTCGCCGGTGCCGTCATGTGCCTTCTCGGTGCCGCTTTCGCCTGGCTGGCCGCGCATCTCAAGGGCCGTGCAAAAAAGAGGGTCTAGCAATAAGGGCCCGAACGTCTCGTTTCGTACTCGCTGGCCTTCAATGGCTGTTCGACAGCCGTCGGCGCCACTCGCGAGTCCCTTCAGTGCCACCCGCGAGGCAGTTCTTATCATCTCGCCCTATCTACCAGCGCATACGCTATCCCATCCCCCATCTGCCCGATTTTGGGGGTAGCGTCTTACGCGCGCATTCGTGTACACTGATATCAACGTGTGGGGCACTGCCAGGGGGCGGGCCGCCACGCATCGCACCGCGATGTCGACGCGCGCAAGGGGAGCGCGGGAATCGCGCCGTGTCGGGCATGCGGTGCGCAACCGTAAGGTGTAAGACGAAAGGGGATGTTCTTATGCAGGTTACTCGCAGGGATCTCGTCAAGTTCGGTGGCGCCGCTTGCCTGGTTGCTGGCGCTACGGTTGGTGCCGGCGCTGCTATGGCTGACGAGGCCGGCTATCTGGTCGGTTCTTCCGACATCGCGTTCTCCGAGGAGACCGACATCCTGATTATCGGTACCGGCGTCGCTGGCCTGGCCGCTGGCATGGAGCCCGCTCTCGCTGGCAAGAAGATCATCTTCGCCGAGAAGAAGGGCTCCTTCGGCGGCGACTCCGCCATGTCCTGCTGGTTCATGTTTGCCACCGGTACCAAGAACCAGCTCGAGCATGGCTCCGAGGTCACCATCGAGCAGGCTTGGGAGAAGGCCAAGGAGAAGCAGACCGCCACGTTTGACTTCGACTGGTGGCCCCAGTACGCCGAGGGCAAGTACTTCGCTACCACGAAGTTCTTCGACTGCGCTGCCGAGAACTTCGGCTGCGACTTCCTCGAGCCCTGCACCATGGAAGAGCTGCCCAAGTTCGGTCCCGCCGTCGTGCTGCCTGGCGAGGGTATCGCCTCTGGCTACCAGCACGTTCTTTCGCCCATCCAGTCCAAGCTCGAGGAGCTCGGTGCCGAGTTCAAGTACAACCTCCGCGCTGTCTCCCTCATCAAGGACGCCCCTGACGGCGCTGTCATCGGCTGCCGCTTCCATGACGAGAACGGCGCCAACGTCGACATCAAGGCCAACGCCGTTGTTCTGGCCACCGGCTGCTTCATCGACAACGGCGAGATGATGAACGCCTACCTGCCCGAGTGGGCTCACTACGGCGTCCTCGTCAACGGCGGCAGCATGGGCGAGGGCCACACCATGGCCTGGGCCGCCGGCGCGCAGCAGATCGGCATGGACTCCTCCATCGCCAACCACTACTGCAACCTGATGGGCGACCTGCCCAACGCCACCACCTGGGGCTACTGGACGCCCATGGTGCTCGTCCTGCCCAACGGCAAGCGCTTCATCCAGGAGGGCCAGTCTCACGACGCCGCTCAGGCATGCCTGGACTGCGGCTACCGCGAGTGGTGGGTCATCTTCGACCAGCGCGCCTTCGACAACCGTTGCGTGGGTACCTCCGTCAAGAACAACGTCAACATCCATGAGGACGTGTACCGTACCGCCGACACCATCGAGGACCTCGCCGTTGCCATGGACGTGCCGGTCGACAACCTCGTGGCTACCTTCGCTGAGTACGACGGCTACGTCGAGGCCGGCGAGGATGCCGCCTTCGGCAAGACCGAGTGGCTCAACTCCCTCGAGCCCCCGTACCACGCCCTCAAGCTCAACGTCATGCGCTACAAGACCTCTGGCGGCGTGATCTGCAACGCTGACAACCTCGTCATCGACAATGACGGCAACGGCATCCCCGGCCTGTACGCCTGCGGCGCCATCGCGCTCCCCGGCCAGGCTTCGGTCACGGCTTGTGCCGCCACCGGCTACTTCACCGGCGAGACCCTGGCTGCCCTCTAAGGCATCCGCACTGCCGGCTCCGGCTGGCACATAGGCAATGAGAACGGCGGTCGGTCGCGCAAGCACCGGCCGCCGTTTTGCTTGCGCCGCACCCTCCCGCAAGCTCCCTTTGTGTCTCGCACGTTTCGCTTCTCGCACGCTCTCGTTACCGGCGTGTAAGCATCGCGATATGCCTCAATCTCGAAACAATCCCAGCTTAAGGTGCTCTCCATACGGTATGGAGAGCAAGCCCCGGCTCCCGCGCCACTCATCGGATGGGGCAGAATAGAAGGATTGTGAGGAGGCTGACATGGAGGACGTATTTGGCTTGTGGTTCATCGTGGGTGCCTTGCTGGTGTTCTTCATGCAGGCGGGCTTTGCTATGGTCGAAGCTGGTTTCACCAGGGCGAAGAACGCGGGCAACATCGTAATGAAGAACACGCTCGACTTTTCCATCGGTGCGGTTGTGTTCCTGCTCGTTGGTTACGGCCTGCTTTCGGGCGCCGGTAACTTCTTCATCGGCGAGCTCGACTTTGGTTGGCTCGGCGGTAACTTCACGAGCTTCGACTGGAGCAACTTCTTCTTCCAGCTCGTGTTCTGTGCCACGGCCACGACCATCGTGTCGGGCGCCATGGCCGAGCGCACCAAGTTCAGCTCCTACCTTGTGGTGACCATCGTCATCTGCGCAATCATCTACCCCATTGAGACCCACTGGGTGTGGGGCGGCGGCTGGCTGGCCGACCTCGGCTTCATCGATTGGGCTGGCTCGGGCGTCATCCACATGGTCGGCGGCACTATCGCCCTGCTTGGCGCTGCCTTCCTCGGCCCGCGCCTTGGCAAGTATGACCAGAACGGCCGCTCCAACGCCATTCCCGGCCACAGCATCACGCTGGGTGCCCTGGGCGTCTTCATCCTGTGGTTCGGCTGGTACGGCTTCAACGGCGCTGCCGGCGGCTCTGTTGCCCAGATCGCCCAGATCTTCACGACCACCACGCTCTCCTGCGTGTGCGCTGTCCTCGCCGCTATGATCCTCACCTGGGTCAAGAACGGCAAGCCCGACGTGACCTATACGCTCAACGCCGCCCTGGCGGGCCTGGTAGGCATCACCGCCGGTTGCGCTGACGTCGACGCCATCGGCTCCATCGTCATCGGCCTTGTCTGCGGCCTCGCTGTTGTGCTCGGCTGCGAGTTCATCGACAAGAAGCTCCACATCGACGACCCCGTCGGTGCCTCCGGCGTCCATGGCATCTGCGGTTGCCTCGGCACCGTGCTCATCGGCTTCTTCGGCACTGGCACCGCCGGCAACTCCGATTTGGCCGGCCTCTTCTACGGCGGCGGCCTGAACCTGCTCGGCATCCAGCTCCTTGGCGTTGTGGCCATCCTTGCTTGGACCGTCGTCACCGCTGGTATCACCTTTGTTATCGTCAAGAAGACCATGGGCCTGCGCGTTACCGAGGCTGAGGAAGTCGAGGGCCTCGACGTTTGCGAGCACGGCCTGCCCAGCGCCTATGCCGACTTCCTGCCCGTCGTTCCTGCCATGGCTTCCGCTTCCGGTGAGAGCGTCGACGTCTCCGGTATCAAGCCTGCAGAGGTCAAGCATGCCGGCTACATGACCCGCGTCTCCATCATCTGCAACCAGTCTGAGTTCGTGAAGCTGAAGGACACCCTGGCCAAGGTTGGCGTCACCGGTATGACCGTCTCCAATGTCATGGGTTGCGGCATCGAGAAGGGCAAGACCGGCTCCTACCGCGGCGTCCAGACCAACGTCAACCTGCTCCCCAAGCTCCAGGTCGACGTGGTGGTCTCCGAGGTCGACCCCGGCATCGTGGTTGCGGCTGCCCAGAAGGCGCTGCACACCGGTGCCGCCGGCGATGGCAAGATCTTCGTCTCCGACGTGAGCGACGCCCTGCGCATCTCCACCGGCCAGACGGGTGTTGCCGCCCTCGATATGACCACGAGGATCTAAGGCAACGAAGACTGCTTTGCCAAGCGCTTGAACGACAAGGCCTGCCTGCAAGTTGAACAAGCTTGCAGGCAGGCCTTTTGCTGTGCCGTGCTGGCATGTGCTGACATGTGCTGGTGCCCTGCGATAGAGAAG